>CALQLM010000371.1 GCA_943331415.1 Bifidobacterium breve | reverse complement strand
GATCCGGATACCGGCCGCTTCGAGATAGTGACCGAGCAAGCCGAGCCTGCCGAATACATACAGCAGGGCGAGACCGCCGACCACCGGTGGCAAGACCAGGGGCATCAGCACCAGTGGGCGTAACACGCGGACCAGCGCTCCGCGATGACGAGCCAGTACCAGCGCGAGCGGGACTCCGAGAACGACACAGAGCAGCGTGCTCGCGGTAGCGGTGCGAAGGCTCAGCAGCAGCGCCGCACGTGCGGCCGGACTGGTGATCAGTGCACCGAACCGGGACCAGTCCACCTTGAGCGCGATCGCAAGCAGGGGCAGCACAACAAAGATCGCCCCCGCGGCCGCGGGCAGGTACACCCAGCGCGGCAGCGATACGCCCGGTGCCCGGATCGGCCTCATGGCGTCTCACCCTAGGCCCGGAGAGCGCCGCTACCGTCGAGTAACCTTCGTGCAGCGAGCAAGGAGGCAAACGATGGATGTGCTGGTTACCGGTGCCGACAGTGAACTCGGGCGCACGGTCGCGGAAACATTCCGGGCCGCAGGTCATCTGGTGGTGGTCAGTGGTGCGCGCCGCGCCGAGTTGGAGCTGGTGGCCAAGGAGCTCGAGGTCGATTGCATCGTGTGCGATCCCGCCGACGCCGACAGTCTGGCCCGGGCCCGGTCCCAGTTCCCGCAGAATCTCGACACCATCGTCACGGTGCCCGGCCCGGCCTGGTCCGGCGGCGATCCGCGGGCCTTCACCACGTCCGACACCGCGGCGGCCTGGCGATCGGCATTCGACCGCACGGTGCTGTCCGCGGTTCTGACCGTGGCGACCGTTGCCGACAACCTCCGCTCGGGCGGCTCGATCGTCACCGTCGTTGCCGACAGTGCCGGCGAGTCGGGCCCGGAGTCAGCACCGGTGGCGGCGGCCAAGGCAGCACTGTCGAACTGGACATCCGGTCAGGCCGATCATCTGGGCACCCGGGGTATCACGATCAACACGGTGGCGGCCGGGCGCAGTGCGCAGCCGGGCTACGCCGGACTCCCGACCGCCCAGCCGTCGGTGGCCGCCGAGATCGCCCGGCTGGCATTGTTTTTGTCCACCCCGGCCGCGCGCCATGTCACCGGTCAGACCCTGCACGTGGGCCGAGGAACCGCAGCGTCTTACGGTTAGGTGATGCTGGCGGTTATTGTCGGCCAGTGACGATTCGACTCGGTTTCCAGATCCCCAACTTCTCCTACGGCACATCGGTCGCGGAGTTGTTCCCGACCGTCATCGCACAAGCCCGGGAGGCGCAGGCCGCGGGATTCGATTCGGTTTTCGTGATGGATCACTTCTATCAACTGCCCATGCTCGGCTCGCCCGACCAGCCGATGCTGGAGGCGTATACCGCACTCGGCGCGCTGGCGACGGCGACAGAAGACGTATTGCTCGGCACCCTGGTCACCGGCAACACCTACCGCAATCCGACGCTGCTGGCGAAAATCATCACCACCCTCGATGTGGTCAGTCAGGGGCGGGCCGTGCTGGGCATCGGCACCGGCTGGTTCGAACTCGAGCACGATCAACTCGGCTTCGAGTTCGGCACGTTCACCGAGCGGTTCGCCAAACTCGATGAGGCACTGGAGATCATCCTGCCGATGATCACAGGCGAGCGAGTGAGCTTTTCCGGCACGTACTACCGAACGGTCGAGGCGTTTGCGGAGCCGCGCTACCGCGACCACATTCCGCTGATGATCGGCGGCAGCGGAGAGAAGAAGACGTTCGGACTAGCCGCCCGGTATTTCGACCACCTCAATATCATCGCCTCCTTCGACGAGTTGCCGGGCAAGGTGGCGGCGCTGGCGCGACGATGCGATGAGGTGGGCCGCGATCCCGCCACGTTGGAGACCAGCATGCTGCTGACCGTGGTGCCCGATCCGGCCATGACCGACGATATGCTGCCGGCCGAGATGCGGGGCCGCATGGTGGTGGGCAGTCCCGAGCGGATCGCCGAGGCGGTACACACCCATGTCGTGGGCGCCGGGGTTGACGGTGTGATCCTCAACCTGCCCGCCTATGTGCCCGGATCGATCACCAAGGTCGCCGAGGCCTTACGGCCGGTGCTGGGGCTCTAGCCGACCGACCCAGCGCGACAGCGCTCAGCGCGGCGACTACCGTAGATACCTGCAGCGTTAGCCGGTGCAGTCATTCAAGGAGCGAAGATGAGCCATCCCGGCGCCACACCGTCGGATAAGCACAAAGTCGTGATCGTCGGCTCGGGTTTCGGTGGCCTCAACGCGGCCAAGAAACTCAAGCGGGCCGATGTCGACATCAAGCTGATCGCCAAGACCACGCACCATCTTTTCCAGCCACTGCTCTACCAAGTGGCGACCGGAATCATCTCCGAGGGCGAGATCGCACCCCCTACCCGGGTGGTGCTGCGCAACCAGAAGAACTGCCAGGTGTTGCTCGGCGAAGTCACCGATATCAACCTGGCGAATCAGACCGTCGATTCATTGCTTCTGGGCCATACCTATCGCACGCCGTACGACACCCTGATCGTCGCCGCGGGCGCGGGCCAGTCTTATTTCGGCAACGATCAGTTCGCCGAGTGGGCGCCCGGCATGAAGACCATTGACGATGCGTTGGAGTTGCGCGGACGCATCCTTGGAGCCTTCGAACAAGCCGAACGCTCCAGCGACCCCGACCGCCGCGAGAAGCTGCTCACCTTCGTCGTTGTCGGTGCCGGCCCGACCGGAGTCGAGATGGCCGGCCAGATCGCCGAATTGGCCGACCACACCCTCAAAGGTGCGTTTCGGCATATCGACTCCACCAAGGCCAGGGTGATCCTGCTCGACGCCGCCCCGGCCGTGCTGCCGCCGATGGGCACCAAGCTCGGCCTCAAGGCCGCTGCCCGATTGGAGAAGCTCGGTGTCGAGATCCAACTCGGCGCGATGGTCACCGACGTCGACCGCAATGGCATCACCGTCAAGCACACCGACGGAAACATCGATCGCATCGAATGCGCAACCAAGGTGTGGT
>CALQLM010000370.1 GCA_943331415.1 Bifidobacterium breve | reverse complement strand
CGAGACGGTCAATCAGTTCGCCGAGGAGTTCCTGCGCCCCGCCGCCCGCGACGCCGACGATGCCGCCGCCTCTCCGTCCGAGCTCATGGCCAAGGCAGCCGAGCTCGGGATCACCGCGATCAAGGTGCCGGAGGAATTCGACGGCATCGCCGAGAACCGCACCTGCGTCACCAGCGCACTGGTCGCCGAGGCGTTGGCCTACGGCGATATGGGCCTCGCATTGCCCATCCTGGCCCCCGGCGGGGTTGCCTCGGCGCTCACCCGCTGGGGCACCGCCGATCAACAGGCCACCTATCTCAGGGAGTTCGCCGGCGAGTCCGTTCCGCAGGCCTGCGTGGCGATCGTCGAGCCGCATCCACTGTTCGATCCAACCCAATTGCGCACCACCGCCGTCCGCACCCCGAGCGGCTACCGACTCGACGGGGTCAAGTCACTGGTACCGGCCGCCGCGACGTGCGAATTGTTCGTTGTGGCAGCACAACTCAACGGTCGCCCGGCGATGTTCATCGTCGAGGCGTCCAGTCAGGGTGTGACCGTCACGGCCGACCGCAGCATGGGCATCCGGGCTGCCGCGCTCGGTCAGATCGAGTTGCACCAGGTGTCGGTCCCACTCGATGCACGCCTCGGTACCGATGCCGATTATTCCGATGCCATCGCGCTGTCCCGGTTGGGCTGGGCCGCACTGGCCGTGGGCACCTGCCACGCCGTGCTCGACTACGTCATCCCCTATGTCAAGGAGCGCGAGGCATTCGGGGAGCCGATCGCTCGCCGGCAGTCGGTGGCCTTCATGTGTGCCGATATCGCGATCGAACTCGACGGGCTGCGTCTGGTCACCTGGCGCGGCGCCGCTCGGGCCGAACGCGGACTGCCCTTCGCGCGAGAGGCCGCCCTGGCCCGAAAGCTGGCGGCCGACAAGGGCATGCGCATCGGCCTCGACGGCGTGCAGTTACTCGGCGGTCACGGCTACACCAAAGAACATCCGGTCGAACGCTGGTACCGCGATCTGCGGGCCGTCGGCGTCGCTGAAGGAGTGGTGGTTCTGTAAATGGCAATCAATCTCGAAATGCCTCGCAAGCTCGAGGCCGTCATCGACATCGCGCACGAGGGCGCCGCACGGATCCTGCGCCCCATCTCGCGCAAGTACGACCTCAACGAGCACGCCTACCCCGTCGAGCTCGACACCCTGGCCACCCTGTTCGAGGCGCTGTCAGAGTCCAACAAGTCCCTCGCCGGCACCGACGCATTCCGCGACACACAAGATGGACCCAAGGGAAATATCAACGGGCCCAACATGTCCGCACTGGTCAACGCCCTCGAGATCGCCTGGGGCGATATTGCGCTATTGCTATCGGTACCCCGTCAGGGCCTCGGCAACGCCGCGGTGTCCGGTGTGGCCACCGATGAGCAACGACAACAGCTCGGCACCGGAATCTGGGCGGCAATGGCGATCACCGAGCCGTCGTTCGGTTCGGATTCGGCGGCGGTGTCGACGACGGCCGTGCTCGACGGCGATGAGTACGTCATCAACGGCGAGA
Source organism: Bifidobacterium breve (assembly GCA_943331415.1). Lineage (GTDB taxonomy): Bacteria > Actinomycetota > Actinomycetes > Mycobacteriales > Mycobacteriaceae > Mycobacterium. The sequence goes on along the minus strand of CALQLM010000370.1, from coordinate 1,469 downwards.
AGATCTACGTCACCGCCGGATCGCGAGCCACCCACATCGTGGTGTGGGCCACCCTCGACAAATCGCTGGGCCGCGCGGCCATCAAATCGTTCATCGTTCCGCGCGAGCATCCCGGTGTCAGCGTCGAACGCCTCGAGCACAAACTCGGTATCAAGGCCTCCGACACCGCAGCAATCCGGTTCGACAATGCCCGAATCCCCAAGGAGAACCTGCTCGGCAGTCCCGATATCCAGGTGGAGAAGGGCTTCGCCGGAGTCATGGAGACCTTCGACAACACCCGACCCATCGTGGCGGCGATGGCCGTCGGGGTAGCCCGGGCCGCACTCGAGGAATTGCGGACGATCCTCACGCACGCGGGCGTGGAGATCTCCTATGACAAGCCGGCGCACTCCCAGAGTGCGGCAGCGGCGGAGTTCCTGCGGATGGAAGCCGACTGGGAGGCCGGCTACCTGCTGACGGTGCGCTCGGCGTGGCAGGCCGACAACTCCATTCCCAACTCCAAGGAAGCCTCGATGGGAAAGGCGAAGGCCGCCCGGGTGGCCAGCGATATCACCCTCAAGGCTGTCGAAATGGCCGGAACGACGGGCTATTCCGAACAGACCCTGTTGGAGAAGTGGGCACGCGACTCCAAGATCCTCGACATCTTCGAGGGCACCCAGCAGATCCAGCTGCTGGTGGTCGCCCGTCGGCTGCTGGGGCTGAGTTCGGCCGAGCTGAAGTAGTCACTACCGTCATAGGCATGGATTCCTTCCGCGCACTGGTGGCACGACAAGACGGCGAGACGATCACCGCCGCGATCGAGACTCTCGACGCGAGCGAACTCCAACCCGGGGACATCACCATCCGGGTCGCGTACTCGAGCGTCAACTACAAAGACGCTCTCGCGCTGACGCCCCGCGGCGGAGTGGTGCGGGAGTATCCGCTGGTTCCGGGAATCGACCTCACCGGTGAGGTCATCGAGTCCACCTCGGCCGAATTCGCCGTCGGGGACCAGGTTTTGGCGCACGGCTACGACATCGGCACGGCACGCCACGGCGGCTACGCCGAGTACGTTCGCCTGCCCGCCGATCAGGTGGTCGCCCTCGGTGCCCTGACACCCCGCGAGGGTGCGGCGATCGGCACCGCGGGGTTCACCGCGGCGATGAGCGTGCAGGCACTGCTGCGCCACGGCATCGAACCGGGCGACGGACCGATCGTGGTGACCGGCGCCACCGGAGGCGTCGGTTCGGTCAGCATCGACCTGCTGGCCGCCGCCGGCTATGAGGTCGTCGCCTCCACCGGCAAGCTCGAGGCGGCCGAGCATCTGAAGAAGCTGGGCGCATCCGAGGTCATCGGGCGCCTGCCGGCCGACCCCGATGCCAAACCCCGGCCGCTGGCGAAAACGCGGTGGGCGGGTGCCATCGACTGTGTCGGCGGCGCCACCCTCGCCGATGTGCTCAGCACGCTGAACTACGGCGGTGCCGTTGCTG
>CALQLM010000369.1 GCA_943331415.1 Bifidobacterium breve | reverse complement strand
CCGAGAGCCTCGGCGCCAAGTTGTGATGAGCCCGATGTCGACCGAACCCCGAAAGGTGATGTGAGATGGCCGAACTGGACGTCGACATCGTCGCGGTCGAACGCAAAGTCTGGTCGGGCAAGGCCACGTTCTTGTTCACCCGAACCACATCCGGCGAGATCGGCATTCTGCCGAACCACATCCCGCTGGTGGCACAACTGGTCGATGACGCGATGGTGCGCGTGGAGCGCGAAGGCGAGGACGATCTTCGGATCGCCGTCGACGGCGGCTATTTGTCGGTGACCGAGGCCGGGGTGCGAATCCTGGCTGAGTCAGCCGAGTTCGCCTCGGAGATCAACGCCGATGCCGCCAAGGCTGATGCCGCCTCCGAGGATCCCCAGACGGCCGCCCGCGGACGAGCTCGGCTGCGGGCGCTCGGCCAACTCGACTAGAGCGGTGAGCGCGTCGATGATGATCATGGCCGCGCTCATCGGTGTTCTGCTGCTCACTGTCATCGCGCTCATCGCCCGGCTCTGGAATCTGGGCCAGGGCGGCACGGCGGCCATTCTTCGTGACGTCCCTGCTGTCGGCGGCCACGGCTGGCGGCACGGTGTGCTTCGTTACCGCGGCGACGAGGCACAGTTCTACCGGCTGTCGAGTTTCCGGCTGTGGCCTGACCGGAGGCTGAGCCGACGGGGTTTGGAGATGATCTCCCGGCGTGCTCCGCGCGGCGATGAATTTGATCTCATGACCGAGGAGACCGTCGTGCTTGAACTCCGCGATGCGACCGGAGGCCAAGACTGTGGCTACGAGATGGCACTGGACCGTGGCGCCCTGACCGCATTCCTGTCCTGGGTCGAGTCGCGACCGTCACCGAGATCGCGCCGCCGCGCCGCATAACCGGTCGGGAGTCGTGCGCTAGCTCGTCGCGTCCTCGGCCCGATCGGGTCCAGACTGCGGCCCGCCCGGCTTCCACAACACGTCATCGCCTGAGTTGGCGACCCGCGACAGGATGAACAACAGATCCGACAGCCGGTTGAGATAGCGCGCCGGCAGGGCGCTGACGGTGTCGGGATAAGCCTTGACCGCAACCCAGGCCGACCTTTCGGCACGGCGGGAGACCGTCCGAGCGACGTGGAGCAGCGCTGACAGCGGCGTGCCGCCCGGAAGGATGAAGGAGTTCAGCGCCGGCAGTGTCTCGTTGTATTCGTCGCACCACTGCTCTAGCCGTTCGACATAGGCCTCGGTGATCCGCAACGGCGGCCGCTGGGGGTTCTCGACAATCGGCGTGGCGAGATCAGCGCCCGCATCGAACAGGTCGTTCTGGATTCGGGTGAGGACCATCCGCAGCGACTCTTCGGGCTGGCCCAATGCCACCGCCACCCCGATCGCGGCATTGGCCTCATCGCAGTCCGCGTAGGCGATCAGCCGGGCGTCGCTTTTCTCCACTCGCGAGAAATCGCTGAGCCCCGACGTACCGTCGTCGCCGGTCCGGGTATAAATGCGGGTCAGATGCACTGCCATGAGTGATAACCGTACGCGTTGAGGAGGGCGGAACCGCGCGCCGACTCCACTAAGCTGTCGGTTGTGGTCGAGCGTTTCCTGGTAACCGGTGGCAACCGGTTGTCTGGTGAGGTCGCCGTTGGTGGCGCAAAGAACAGTGTTCTGAAGCTGATGGCGGCCAGCTTGTTGGCTGAGGGCACCACAACGATCACCAACTGCCCCGACATTCTTGACGTCCCGCTGATGGCGGAAGTGCTGCGCGGACTGGGCGCCAACGTGGAACTCGACGGTTCAGTTGTGCGCATCACCTCTCCCGATGAGCCCAAGTACGAGGCCGACTTCGCCGCCGTGCGTCAGTTCCGGGCGTCGGTGTGCGTGCTCGGTCCGCTCGTCGGTCGCTGCAAGCGTGCACGGGTCGCCTTACCTGGCGGCGATGCGATCGGCTCCCGGCCCCTGGATATGCACCAATCCGGCCTGCGCCAGCTCGGTGCCGAGTGCACGATCGAACACGGCTGCGTTGTCGCCTCCGCTGAGAGGTTGCGCGGAGCCGAGATTCAGCTCGAGTTCCCGTCGGTGGGAGCTACCGAAAACATCCTGATGGCTGCGGTCGTCGCCGAGGGTGTCACCACGATTCATAACTCCGCGCGCGAACCGGACGTGGTGGATCTGTGCGAGATGCTCAATCAGATGGGTGCGCAGATCGAAGGTGCCGGTACCTCGACACTGAAGATCACCGGCGTGCCGAAACTGCATCCCACTGAGCACCGGGTGATCGGCGACCGCATCGTCGCGGCCACGTGGGGCATTGCCGCGGCGATGACGCGGGGCGACATCTCGGTGACCGGCGTTGATCCGGCACATCTGCAGTTGGTGTTACACAAGCTGCACGATGCCGGTGCGACGGTGACCCAACACGACAACGGCTTCCGAGTGGTCCAGTACGAGCGGCCGAAGGCGGGCAATGTCTCGACGCTGCCGTTTCCCGGGTTCCCCACCGACCTGCAGCCGATGGCCATCGCGATGGCCTCGATCGCCGAGGGCACCTCGATGATCACCGAGAACGTTTTCGAGGCCCGCTTCCGCTTCGTCGAGGAGATGATTCGACTTGGGGCCGACGCCCGCACCGACGGGCACCATGCGGTGGTGCGGGGGATTCCCCAGCTGTCCAGTGCCCCGGTCTGGTGCTCAGACATCCGGGCCGGCGCCGGGTTGGTGCTGGCTGGCCTGGTCGCCGACGGGGAGACCGAAGTCCACGACGTGTTTCACGTCGATCGTGGGTACCCGTTGTTCGTCGAGATACTCCAGGGTTTGGGCGCTGAGATAGAGCGCGTACACTAAGGGTTCGAGTCAACGGCCGCGTCAGTCGCGACAGCAGATTTGATCTCGATCCTGGTCTGAAGTACGCTGGTAGGGTTGCCCTGCTCGCGGGTTTCAAGCGGGTCTTGTTGTTTGAGAACTCAATAGTGTGTTTGGTGGTTTTTGTTTGTTGTTTGTTTTTGTCATGCTTTGGTACCCCCGTGCCGGGGTGTGACTGTTGTTT
>CALQLM010000368.1 GCA_943331415.1 Bifidobacterium breve | reverse complement strand
GGACCGCACCCTGGCCAACACCGTGGCCGTCGGAGACGGTGCGGTCGGCAACCGCTACTCCGGAGCACCGGTGTGGCGTCCCGGTATTGCCAAGCAGATCGTCAACACCATCAACGCCGCGCCGGAGGAGACCGGCATCATCCCCACCGCCGGTGTCGGCTTCGGCGGTAAGCAGTTCCTGAACTTCATGTCCATCAAGACCTGGGACGGTGACGGCACCTGGACCACCAATTACTCCGCGTTGGCCGTCTCATCGGATAACGGCGAGACCTGGGGTGTGTACCCGGGCACCATTCGCAAACCGGAAGCCGGTAACGAGAAGTTCCAGATGGGCGCATTCCTCAAGCCCGGGCCGGGGGATCCGTACCTCTACACCTACGGAACCCCCAGTGGCAGAGGCGGTTCGGCGTATGTGGCGCGGGTGCTGCCCGCGGTGGTGCCGGACCTGACCAAGTACGAGTACTGGAGTTCGGATGCAGGCGCGTGGGTGCCGGGCAACCCGGCCGCGGCCACACCGGTGATCCCCGGCCCGGTGGGTGAGATGTCGGCGCAGTACAACACCTACCTCAAGCAGTACCTGGTGCTCTACACCAACCGTTCCAACGACGTGGTGATGCGCACCGCGCCGACGCCGCAGGGCCCGTGGGGTCCTGAGCAGTTGCAGGTGTCGTCGATGTTCACCCCCGGCGGGGTGTACGCACCATTCCTGCATCCGTGGTCGACCGGCAAGAACCTGTACTACAACCTGTCACTGTGGTCGGCGTACAACGTGATGCTCATGCGTACGGTGCTGCCCTGAGGTTCGGTTAGATGACGACAACCGTCAGGATCTGCTTAAGGCCCTCAAAGTCGTCGGCATTGCGGGTGTAGAGCGGCAGGCCCGCGGCTAACGCGGTGGCGGCAATGAGGAGATCGGCTGCGCGCCGACGTGGCTGCCGACCGGCGGCCAGGACGGCGGCGTAGATCCTCCCGTAGGCCCTCGCGCAGTCACCGTCGAAGGCAACGGGTTCCACCCACGACTCGAGTTGCTGCAGCCGGTCCTGGCGCCGAGCGCGTTCGGCAGGGTCGTCGGTGGCGTGCGGGCCCGCGGATAGCTCGGCCATGGTGACCGCGCTGATGGATGCCTCAGCGGGCAGATCATCCGGTGCGATCACGTCGAGGTCGATCACCACCGACGTGTCCAGCAAGCCGCTCGTCGTCTCAGCCACGCGGGGTGATGTCCTGATCGACGGCGCGGTCGAGGTCTGTACGCAATCGCTGATACTCAATATGCGGGGCGCCTCGGAACGCCGCCGCCAAAGCCGGTCCGTTCACGACGCGGCGACGCCGCAATGGCACCAGTTCGCCAACCGGAACACCATTGCGGGTCACGACGAATGCTTCGCCCTCGTCGAGCCGACGCATGATGTCACCGCTGTTGTTGCGCAACTCGCGTTGACTGATCTCGCTCGACACAAAAAAACCGTAGCACATGTGCGACATCAGCGTTGATCTGCAGTTTATCGAGGCACTGGGCTGCGGACACCGAACACCGGTTGCCGACGCCGGCCGTGGCTCCACCCCCGGTCCCACGGCCAGCGCCGGAAGTCGTCGGTCCACACCAGTTGCAGGGCGCGGATCTCCGAACCGCAGATCGCGACCGCGCACCCGAGGTGGACGTCGGGGTGGTCGACCGTGACCACTTCGAGAAGAAACTCGCTCTGGAAGTCGATATGCATGGCCGGCCGAAGGATCGTGCCGTCATCGACCATGTCGTGGGCGACCGAGTTCAGCAGGCGCAACGATGTCCTCGGCGGCAGACCGGTGATCAACAACTCCGGCAGGCCCAGGTCGGTCAGGCCGACCGTGTAGGCGAACGGCCGGTCTTCGTTCTCGATGAATTGAATGGCCCACTGGTGGCCGTCGATGATCTCCCGCACGACATTGAGGTAGTCATCAGTGGTGCGGTGGGGGTTGTCGCATTGCCAGCACACGGCGGGCTCCCTTCGGTCGTGGTTGCGATCTGTGGTAGTTGCGCTTGAGCCTGCACCCGCCCACTGACAGGTCCCCCCACAGACAGGTCCTCGAAGCGCGAACCGGCCCCCCGGCGCCTCGGCGTCGCTATCGTTGCCCCGGTGCCGGTGAACCATCCGCGAGTCTGGGCAGCCGCGATCGCCCTGGGATTCGCGTTGGCCGGGCCGGCGGCCTTCGGCACCGCCAGCGCCGACGTCGGTGCGAGTGACACCCCGGCGGTCAGCGCGGACGCCGGCACACCGAAACACCGGCTGAGCCGGGCGGGCAGGGTGGCGGCGGGGCCGCGGGCCAGTGCGGCCAGTGCGGCCAGCCGTCCGAGCGTGGCGCGCCCAACGGTGGGTCGGCCGGGCCTGGTCGGTGAGCGTGCGGTCCCGACCGGGCGTACCTCGACACAACTGAAGGTTGCCGTCGCACTGGCGGTGCCTGCCGCCGATCCGGTGAGCGCCCCACCTGAGCAGCACAGCATCAGCACGCCCGCGCAGTCGGTGATCGCCGTCCGCAGTCGGCGTGCCGTGGCCGCGGCCAATCCTGTTGAGGAATTTCTGACCGGGGCCACGGTGTGGGTGGACACCTTCGCGAACTTCTACCCGTGGTGGAGTGGCAGCCTGCTGCCGCCGCGGCTGCGTCAGCTCTTCTTCAACGCCAGTCCGGTCGCCGCCCCGATGCAGATCGAACTCGACCTGCCTGCCGGAGTCAGCAGCGGCGCTATCGCGTTCACCGCCTCCGACGCCGACGGCAACCGGTTGGTCTACTCGGTGCCAGACCAGGGACTGCCCGGCGGCCCGGAGCGCGGCAGCGTGACCGTCGACAACGCCGTGGGCACGTTCACCTACACACCCGAGGCGGACTTCGTCGGCACCGACACCTTCTCCTTCGTCGTCAGCGATGACACCGCCCCGCATACCCACGCCTGGGAGGGGTTGCTCAACGCCGCATTCGGGATCCTCGACACCAGCCTGGCCGGCGGGCACCAATCCACCGCGACGGTGACCGTATTCAACAACGAAGACG
>CALQLM010000367.1 GCA_943331415.1 Bifidobacterium breve | reverse complement strand
GTCCTCAGAACCCCAGTAGATGTCCTCGTCCGGCTGCCAACGGTCTTCCCGGCCGAACGCGAAACCGAATGTCTTGAATCCCATCGCATCCATGGCGTGATTGCCCGCGAAGATCATCAGGTCGGCCCATGACAGGTTCTTGCCGTACTTCTTTTTGATGGGCCACAGCAACCGGCGGGCCTTATCCAGGCTGGTGTTATCGGGCCAGCTGTTGATCGGTGCGAAACGCTGCATGCCGGAACCGGCACCGCCGCGGCCGTCTTGGACGCGGTATGTGCCTGCCGAGTGCCACGCCATCCGCAGGAAGAAGGGGCCGTAGTTGCCGTAGTCCGCAGGCCACCAATCCTGCGAATCCGTCATCACCGATTCGAGATCGGCCTTGAGTTCATCGACATCGATGGTCGCCACGGCAGCGGCGTAATCGAAGTCGGGGTCCATCGGATTGTTCTCGGCCGGGTACTTCACCAGTAACTTCAGGTTGATCTGGTCGGGCCACCAATCGCGGTTACTGCCCCCTTCGACAGGTGGCCTGATCCGCATCGGGCAGCCGCCTTCGTTTTCCTCAGCCATGCAATTTCCTTTCGGGAGTAGGTGAAGCGAGCCGTGATCACGGGTGTGATCGCGAGGTTGGTCAGGTCGAGCAGTCCGGGCACAGTCCCCAGTAGATGACCTCGGCCTCATCGAGTACGAAGCCGTGGTCTGTCGCAGCCGTCAGGCAGGGTGCATCGCCGACGGCGCAGTCGACATCGCCGATGGTCCCGCAGGACCGGCAGACGACGTGGTGGTGGTTATCGCTGACCCTCGACTCGTAACGAGCGACCGAACCGGAGGGTTGGATGCGTCGCACCAGACCGGCATCGGTCAGGGCGGCCAGAACGTCATAGACCGCCTGCCGTGACACCTCGGGCAGGTCGGTCCGTACCGCACCGAAGATGGTGTCGGTATCGGCGTGCGGGTGGGAGTGCACAGCGTCCAGAACAGCGACGCGGGGACGCGTCACCCGCAGGTCGGAGTTCCGCAGTTGCTCGGCGAATTCCGATGTGGATGGCACACCCCGATCCTGTCTCGTTTTCTGGAATCAGTCAAGTGTGTGTCGGGCGGGTTTGTCCCATCGGTAAGGTTGGTGCCCGTGCCTCTCTCCACGGTCGCGATCGAAATGGTTGCGCCCAACACCGACCGCAGCCTTCCAGAGCAACTCGACGAGGCACGCAAGGTCGCGCGGATCTCGGCCGAGACGGGTATCGCCGGCCAGATCGGCCACGTGATGATCCCCGGCATGATCGATGAGGACGATGACCGTCCGGTGGAGATGAAGCCCAAACTCGACGTCTTGGATTACTGGCAACTCATCTCCCCGGAACTCCCCGGAGTCAAAGGACTGTGCACACAGGTCACCGCCTTCTCCGATGAGGCGGAACTTCGCCGGCGGCTGGCCGATCTCATCGCCGCCGGCATGGAGGGCATCGCCTTCGTCGGCGTACCACGAACCATGGCTGACGGGGAGGGCGTCGGTGTCGCGCCCACCGATGCGCTGGCGATCTATCGCGATTTGGTGCCCAACCGCGGTGCCATCTTGATTCCGACCCGCGCCGGCGAGGTCGATCGGTTCGGCTTCAAATGCCGACAGGGCGCTACCTACGGGATGACGCAACTGCTGTACTCCGACGCCATCGTCGAATTCTTGACGGAGTTCTCGCGTGTCAGCGATCACCGACCGGAAATTCTGCTCTCCTTCGGTTTCGTCCCGAAGGTGGAAAGTCGTGTCGGGCTGATCAACTGGCTCATTCAGGACGCCGGCAATGCCGCCGTCGCGGCCGAGCAGGACTTCGTTAAGGCTTTGGCCGCCGCCGAACCCGCTGACAAGCGCCGACTTATCGTCGATCTCTACAAGCGGGTGATCGATGGTGTGGCAGATCTCGGTTTCCCGCTCAGCATTCACTTTGAAGCCACCTACGGGTACTCCGCACCCGCCTTCGAGACCTTCGCCGACATGCTGGCCTACTGGTCGCCCCATTCCTTGTGACAGGTATCCAGTGAAGACGTGGATCGACTTCGAGCGCGCACCGGTGTTCGAAATCGCGCTCACGGACGACCTCGGCGGGCAGCGGGTTTTTCAGGGAATGCTGATCGAAGGCCCGCAGGGCTGGGGCGAGTTCAGTGCGCCCCGCGACTGTGACGACGAGGGCGCCGGCCGTTGGCTCACGGCATCCATCGAGGCGGGCACAGTCGGGTGGCCGGATCCGGTCCGGGGGCGAGTGCCGGTCGCGGTGACGGTGCCGTGGGTGGATGCCGACCGGGCCCGGCAGATCGTCACCGACTCCGGTTGCCGGACCGCGGCGGTACGGGTCGGACAGACCGGCAGCTCCCTCGGCGCCGATATCGCCCGGGTGGAAGCGGTTCGTGACGCCCTCGGCCCGACCGGCGCGATCCGTTGCGACGCCGGCGGATCGTGGGATACCGACACCGCCCCGTCAGCGATTGCGGCGCTGGATCGGGCCGCCGGCGGACTGGAATTCATCCAGCAGCCATGCCGAACCCTGGATGAAGCCGCGACCTTGCGAGCGCATATCGGCGTCCCCATCGCCATGGGTGCGGTTCGTACGACGATGGCTGCCGCCGCTGATATTGCCGTCGTGAACGTCGCTGATTCCGGCGGCGTCCGGCGTGCCCTCCGGGTGGCCGAAATCTGCGGGGTGCCGTGCGTGGTGGCGGCCTCGCTACAGAGCAGCGTGGGAGTCGCGGGCGGCCTCGCACTTGCCGGAGTCCTGCCCGAGAGCGGGTTCGCCAGCGAACTGGCCACTGTAGCTCTGCTGCGCGGTGATGTCGTGAGCGCGGGCCGATCGCTGATACCGGCGGACGGGTATCTGCCCGTCGCACCGATGCCTGCCGCTCCCGATCCGGACGGCCTCGCGCGGTTCGCGGCGACAGACCCCGACACCGTCCGGTGGTGGCGCAACCGACTCACGGCTGCGCAGCGCTACATCTAGGCGTCCGGCGTTCGGAGCAGATCAAGCAATTGCTGATGCGG
>CALQLM010000366.1 GCA_943331415.1 Bifidobacterium breve | reverse complement strand
GTGCGTGGTGATCGGGGCGGTCGACTTCCTGGAGATCTGGGACGCCCACGCGTGGCAGGACTACCAGCAGACCCACGAAGAGAATTTTTCCGCGGCCAGCGATGAAGCACTCAGCGACATCATCTGAGCCTGCGGCATCGCCGCACGCCTGTGCAGCGTGGCCTCTGTCCGAACCGACCCTGGCGTACTTCCCCGACGCCAGGTTCGTGCAATCGGACAGGGACCTCGTTGCAGGGGCCCTCACCTTCCAAACCGCGCCCCACCAACCCGGAGGATGCGTCGTGGCCACCTCAGATGAGCCGGACCACGGACACGTTCCGGTCCTGCTGGAGCGCTGTGTGGAACTGCTCGCCCCGGCGCTGACCACTCACGCACCGGACGGATCCGGCGCGGTTTTGGTCGATGCCACCTTAGGTGCCGCCGGTCATACCGAGCAGTTCCTGCGGGCGTTCCCCGGGTTGCGCGTGATCGGACTCGACCGCGATCCGGATGCGTTGGCAATCGCGACATCGCGACTTGGCCAGTTCGGTGATCGGGTGAGCCTGGTGCGCACCCGCTACGACGGCATCGGTGCGGCACTGACCGAAAGCGGTCTTAGCGCAACTGATTCGGTCGACGGGGTGCTGTTCGACCTCGGTGTCTCCTCGATGCAACTCGATCGCCCTGAACGGGGTTTCTCCTACTCCCAGGATGCGCCGTTGGACATGCGGATGGACCCTGACGCCGAGTTGACTGCGGCCGAGATCCTCAATACCTATGACCGCTCAGAGCTGACCGACATTTTGCGCCGATTCGGTGAGGAGAAATTCGCCTCCCGGATCGCCGGTTTCATCGTCGAGCGCCGTGCACGCCAGCCTCTGTCCAGGACGGGAGAACTCGTCGAGATCCTCTACGACGCGATTCCGGTACCGGCGCGACGGACCGGCGGACACCCCGCCAAGCGCACCTTTCAGGCGTTGCGGATCGCGGTGAACGCGGAATTGGATTCCTTGAGCGCCGCACTGCCGGCAGCGCTGAGCGCGGTGCGGCCAGGGGGGCGCATCGTCGTGATGGCATATCAATCCCTCGAGGACCGCATTGCCAAGACCGCCTTCGCTGCGGCCACCGCGTCGCGCACGCCGGAGGGTCTGCCGATGGAACTTCCCGGCCATGAGCCACTGTTCGTCGCACTCACCCGGGGCGCCGAACGGGCCGATGCCGCCGAAATCGATCGCAACCCGCGCAGTGCACCGGTCCGATTGCGGGCCATTCAGCGTTCGAAAGCCCTCAGCCAGGGAGAGGACATCTGATGAAGGTCGGGCGTAAGGCAGGCAGCCCCGCGGCTCTTGATGAGACCAGGACGACCAAGGCTGCCCCTGGCCGCCGCCGCGGCGCCGACGGGTCCACCGGTAAGCGCCGTCCTGTTGAGGGCGCGACCGGAAAGCGTCATCCCGCCGAGGCGCCGGCCCGCAAGCGTCGAGGTGTCGACGCATCCGCCCGCAGCGGCCGCACCCGACCGCCCCATGACTCACGCGGTCCACGTCAGGGGCCGCAGACTGCACCGGTCGCGCGGCCCGTCGATCGCCCGGTCCGGCCGAAAACCGCTTCTCAGGCCAAAGCGCGCGCCAAGGCCCGTAAAGCGAAGGCGCCCAAGGTCATCCGGCCGTCGCTGCGTGAACGCCTGATTCTGAAATTGGAGGGTGTCGACCTTCGGCCTCAGGTGCTACTCGCCCGGATCCCGTTCGTCATGTTGGTCATCGGAGCATTGGCTCTCGGATTGGGCATCACCCTGTGGCTCTCCACCGCGTCCGCGCAACGGTCCTATCAACTTGGCAGTGCCCGTGCGGTCAACGATGCCCTGGCCCAGCAGAAGGAAGCACTAGAGCGTGATGTGCTGGAGGCTCAATCCGCGCCAGCACTGGCCGACGCGGCCCGCAACCTCGGCATGATCCCGTCACGGGATACCGCACACCTGGTCCAGGATCCCGTGGGCAACTGGGTTGTCATCGGCTCGCCGAAACCCGCCGCGGGCGCACCCCCGCCGCCGCTGAATACCAAGCTTCCCGACCCGTCCCCGCCCGCCCCGCCCAAGCCGGCCCCGGCCGCCGCGCCCGCCCCGAAGCCGGGCGCCTCCGTCGAGGTGCCGCGCCGGGTCACTCCGCCACTTCCGGGTACCACGCCCACCGCTGGGATTCCCACCCTCGCGAGTCCGGAGGTGCCGGTCATGGTTCCTGGCCTGATAACTCCGGGCCCGGTGAGTTCAGGTAGTGCACACGCCCCGATCGGAGTGACTCTTCCGGGCCCGGCGCCACTGCCCGCAACGGCCGTCGCGCCGTCCGCGGGTGACACGCTGGGGATCGCTCCTGCCGCGCCCGGGACACTACCTGTGCCTACAGTGGCGGCTGTGCCTGTTGTGCCCGATGTTGCTGCTGGGGTCGTTGCTGTGGGACCGGCGCAGTGAGACGGGCTGACACATCGAGTTCGCGTCCCGCCGCTACGCGCAAGCGCAGGGTTCGCGCTGCGGACACCCAGCCCGTGAGGGCGGGCGAAGGCCGCTCCGCTAAATCCCGCCGCGTCCGGGCTGCGACCGAAACCGATTCGGCGAGTTCCTCTTTTGTCTACCGGTATCGGGTAGGCAATGTCGTTATCTTTCTCGCTCTGATCGTTGCGGCCGCACAGTTGTTCAACCTGCAGGTACCTCAGGCGGCCGGCCTGCGCGCCCAGGCCGCCGGGCAGTTGAAGGTCACTGATGTCGAAAGAGCGGTGCGGGGCAGCGTCACTGATCGCAACAGCAGCAAGCTTGCCTTCACCACCGAGGCGCGCGCGCTGACATTCCAGCCCGCCAAAATCCGCAAGCAGCTAGCCGAGGCCAAACAGAAATCACCGAAGGCACCGGATCCCGATCAGCGGCTGATCGAGATCGCCAAGGACATCTCGGGCAAGTTGAACAACTCCCCGGATTATGCGAGCGTCCTGAAGAAGCTGCGCAGCAACGAAACCTTCGTCTACCTTGCGCGCGCGGTCGACCCCGGCATTGCCGCGGCGATTTC
>CALQLM010000365.1 GCA_943331415.1 Bifidobacterium breve | reverse complement strand
TCGCGCACCGAGCGGGTCAGCACGCCATCGTTGACCAGTCGCACCGGCATCTGGCGCGACATCTTGTCCAGCGGAAGCCGACCGCGTGAGGGCTTGAGGCCGACCAATCCATTGCAGGCAGCCGGGATGCGGATCGAGCCACCGCCATCATTGGCATGAGCGATGGGCACCACACCGGCGGCGACGAACGCGCCCGATCCCGACGAGGACGCACCCGCGGTGTAGTCAGTGTCCCAGGGGTTGCGCACCGCGCCGATGCGCGGATGCTCAGCGGAGGCACTGAAGCCGAACTCCGACAGTTGCGTCTTGCCCAGCGGAATCAGACCGGTGGCCAGAAAGAACTTCGCGAAGTCGCCGTGCCCGGCCTGCGGCCGCGGATCCCAGGCGTCGGTTCCCTGCATGGTGGGCATGCCCTCGACATCGACGTTGTCCTTGATGAACGTCGGCACGCCGTCGAAGTACCCGCCCTGGCGGGACGCGGTGGCAGCGTGGGTCCGGGCCTCGTCAAAGCGCTCGTGCGCCAGTCCGTTGAGGACCGGATTCACCGCCTCCGCGCGGACAATCGCGGCCTCCACCAACTCCGTTGCCGATACCCGTCCGGTGCGCATGGCATCGACCAACGCCACGGCGTCGAGATCACCGAGTGCGTCGTCGCCGAAGGCGTTGACATGCCTCATGGTCGCTGACCCGGGCCCGTCAGACTTGACCGACCTCGAAGCGGACGAACCGGGTCACGGTCACGCCCGCCTCATCCAGCAGAGCCTTCACCGACTTCTTGTTGTCAGACACCGACGGCTGATCTAGCAGCACGACGTCCTTGTAGAAGCCGGTGATGCGGCCGTCGACGATCTTGGCCAGCGCGGCCTCAGGCTTGCCTTCTGCCTTGGCGGTCTCCTCGGCGATACGGCGTTCGTTGGCGATCAGATCCGCGGGCACATCGTCGCGGCTGAGGTAGCGGGCCTTGAGCGCGGCGATCTGCAGGGCCACCGCGTGGGCGGCTTCGGTGCCATCACCGGTGAACTCCACCAGCACGCCCACCGCGGGCGGCAGGTCAGCGGCACGCTTGTGCAGATAGGTCTCGACGTTGCCGTCGAAGTACTGAGCCCGGCGCAGCACCAGTTTCTCGCCGATCTTGGCCGACAGCTCGGCGATGGCCTCCTCGACCGTTTTATCGCCGATCTTCGCCGCGTTGAGAGCGTCGACATCAGCGGCCTTAGACGCCAGGGCTGCGTCAACGACCTCCTCGGCGAGTTTGCGGAACTCGGCGTTCTTAGCGACGAAGTCGGTCTCAGAGTTGAGTTCGATCATCGCGCCACCCTTGGCGGCCACCAACCCCTCGGCCGTGGCCCGCTCGGCGCGCTTACCGACATCCTTGGCGCCCTTGATCCGCAGCGCCTCGACGGCCTTGTCGAAGTCGCCCCCGTTGGAGGCGAGTGCGTTCTTGCAATCCAACATTCCCGAGCCGGTGAGCTCGCGGAGCCGTTTGACGTCGGCGGCGGTGTAGTCAGCCATTTCAGCCCTCCGTGACTTCGACAGTCACCGATTCGTCCGCGACCGGGCCGGGCTCGGTCGGAGCCGACTCGATGGCCGCGCTGGCCAGCAATTCCTGCTCCCATTCGGCCAGCGGTTCGGCAGCGGCACCGGCATCGGTCTTGTCCGCGCCGGCTCCGCCGCGGGCCTGCAGTCCCTCGGCGATCGCCGAGGCGATGACCTTGGTCAGCAGTGCGGCCGAACGGATGGCGTCGTCATTGCCCGGAATCGGGTAGTCGACGAGATCCGGATCGCAGTTGGTGTCGAGGATCGCGATGATCGGGATATTGAGCTTGCGGGCCTCCGCGACGGCGAGGTGCTCCTTGTTGGTATCGACCACCCAGATCGCCGACGGCACCTTGTTCATATCGCGGATACCACCGAGGCTGCGCTCAAGCTTGTTCTTCTCGCGGGTCAGCATCAGAATTTCTTTCTTGGTGCGACCCTCGAAGCCACCGGTCTGCTCCATGGCCTCGAGCTCCTTCATCCGCTGAAGGCGCTTGTGCACGGTGGAGAAGTTGGTGAGCATGCCGCCGAGCCAGCGCTGGTTCACGTACGGCATGCCGACGCGGGTGGCCTCTTCGGCGATGGATTCCTGCGCCTGCTTCTTGGTGCCGACGAACATCACCGAACCGCCGTGCGCGACGGTCTCCTTGACGAACTCGTAGGCCTTGTCGATGAAGGTCAGCGTCTGCTGCAGGTCGATGATGTAGATGCCGTTGCGGTCGGTGAAGATGAACCGCTTCATCTTGGGGTTCCAGCGTCGGGTCTGATGCCCGAAGTGGGCGCCGCTGTCGAGCAGCTGTTTCATTGTTACGACAGGCATGTCGCGTATTCCTTTATGTCGGTTCCTCGCCTGGCTTCGTGTGAAGCCCGGCCCTGGCGACTGCGCGCATACCAACCCGCCGAAACGGGACCAACTGGCATGCGCGGGCAGATGTCGGCTTGCGACCCTGCCATCAGGCGCGCGAAGTCAATCCGCTTGCGCGAATTGCAAGGCTGAGTTTACACACAGCCACCTGCTGATCCCCAATCGGCGATCACCGCCACGGAGCACCCGCCGCAGGCGTGCTGAACTGGCGTGATGCGGTTGGTGGCGGTGGTACTGAGCCTGCTTGTCGCGCTGTCTCCGACGTGCCGGGCCGACGACGGGCGGCTGTGGTGGCCGCTGCGGCCGGGCACCCCGACGGTCACCCGCGCGTTCGACGCGCCGACGCCGGACTGGCGGCCCGGCCATCGGGGAGTCGACCTGGCCGCTTTCCCAGGTCAGCCGGTGTATGCGGCAGGGCCGGGAACCGTGGTGTTCGCCGACGTGCTGGCCGGGCGGCCGGTGGTGTCGGTGGCCCATCCCGGTGGGCTTCGGACCAGCTATGAGCCGGTCGAAGCCGTGGTGCGGCCGGGGCAGCGAGTCGACGGTTCGACACCGTTGGGCCGGCTGGTAGCCGGGCATCAGGGCTGTCCGGTGGCGGCCTGCCTGCACTGGGGCGCCATGTGGGGCCCTGC
>CALQLM010000364.1 GCA_943331415.1 Bifidobacterium breve | reverse complement strand
TGATCTCCGAACTCGGCTCCTATGAGACCAGTTTCGATGGTGATCTCGTCGACTCGATGAACGCCGCGCTGTTGGCCGCCGATCCCGAGGCCCGCATCGTGCCGTACATGCTTTCCGGCGGCACGGATGCGAAAGCCTTTGCCGACCTTGGGATTCGATGCTTCGGCTTCGTTCCTCTTCGGTTACCGCCAGAGTTGGACTTCGCCGCGCTGTTCCACGGCGTCGACGAACGGGTTCCGGTGGATGCGCTGCAGTTCGGCGCCCGGGTGCTCGAGAATTTCCTGCGAAACTGCTGACCGGACGAGACCAGGATGACCTGCCATGGCATTTCCCTATAACCCCTACGACTTCCTGCCCACGCTGCCCAGCTTTGCGTTGACCAGTTCCGACCTCGCAGATGGCGGACCGCTGACGATGGCTCAGGTCAGCGGCATCATGGGCGCCGGTGGACAGGACCTGTCTCCGCAGCTGAGTTGGTCGGGTTTCCCGGAGCAGACCCGCAGTTTCGCCGTCACGGTGTTCGACCCGGATGCGCCGACTGCGTCGGGGTTCTGGCACTGGGCGGTGGCGAATCTACCGGCGACCGTCACCGACCTGCCCACCGGTGTTGGTGACGGCTCGGTCCTTCCCGGTGATGCGCTGACCTTGCGCAACGACGCCGGTATCCGCCGCTACGTCGGCGCGGCTCCACCTGCCGGGCACGGCCACCACCGCTACTTCATCGCGGTGCACGCGGTGAAGGTCGAGCGCCTCGACCTCGCCGAGGATGCCAGCCCGGCGTATCTGGGCTTCAACCTGTTTATGAATGCCATCGCCCGCGCCGTCATCCACGGCACCTACGAGCAGAAGTAGTCGTCAGCGTCCGGCCGAGCCCACCGCGTCGCTCAGCGAGGAGAACCCGCCCGCATGCAGACGCGCCGCGATGCCGTCGTGAATCTGCTTGGCCCACAGGCCGCCGCCGTAGACGAATCCGGTGTATCCCTGCAGGAGCGACGCTCCCGCGGTGATCCGCTCCCAGGCGTCCTCGGCGGTCTCGATACCGCCGACGCTGATCAGTACCAGCTGATCGCCGACGCGTGCGGATAACCGGCGCAGCACCGCATACGCCCGCTGCGCGACCGGCGGCCCGGAGATGCCGCCCGGTCCGAGATCGTCGACGCCGGGAGTGTGCAGACCTGCCCGCGACACCGTGGTGTTGGTGGCGACGATGCCGGCCAGCCCCATCTCCACGGCCAGATCGGCGACGGCGTCGACATCGGAGTCGGAAAGGTCCGGGGCGATCTTCACCAGCACCGGCGTGCGCGTCTGCGCCAGCACGGCGGCCAATATCGGCCGCAACGACTCCACGGCCTGCAGATCGCGTAGTCCGGGTGTGTTGGGGGAGCTGACGTTGACCACGAGGTAGGTGGCCAGCGGACCGAGCAGCCTGGCGCTGGAGGCGTAATCCTGTGCGGCCTGCTCGGGCGGTGTCACCTTCGATTTGCCGATATTGACCCCGATCGGGATATCCGGACTGTGGCGGGCGAGTCGCAGTGCCAACTGTCCGGCGCCGTGGTTGTTGAAACCCATCCGGTTGAGCAGAGCGCGGTCGGCCGCCAGCCGGAACAACCGCGGCACAGGATTTCCCGGTTGCGGACGGGCCGTTACCGTGCCGATCTCCGCGTAGCCGAACCCCAGTGCACCCCAGGTCTTCAGCCCGTCACCGTCCTTGTCGAATCCGGCGGCCAGCCCGAGCGGACCGGGAAAGCGCGTCCCGAACACCGTGCTCGCCAGGATCGGGTCGCGCGGCGCCAGCGCCCGGCGTAACGGTGTCCGGGTGGCAGCGGTGGCGGTGGCCCCCCGCAGGGCGCCGAACACCAGGGTGTGGATACGTTCGGGGGGTGCCAGGAACAGTGCTCGGCGCACCGCCTCGTAGATCACGGGCCCGGCTGATCGGTCGGCTGCGGATTGGCGATCCGAGACTTCTTGCGCCGCAATAGAACACGCCTGCTGCCGTCGGTGTAGAGGCGAACGCGGGTCAGTTCCCAGCCGCGATACTCGGCCTCGATGGACAGCCGCGTCGACGCGCTGATCCGGGTGACCTCCGGCGGCAACCGCAGCGGAATCCACTCATAATCGTCGGAGAGTTCGACCTCCCACGCGGCCGGCATGCGGCCCCACTGCGGTGCGCTCATCGGCCACCGGCCGCATTGCGGATCACCTGCACACCATCGCCGGAACCCGACACCACATACAGGGTGTCGGAGGTGTCATCGATCACCAGCGAGTTCGGTTGCCGCACGGTCGGATATCGCACCTTCTCTACGGGGATGCCGGTAGCCAGATCGTAGCCAATCACTTGATTGGCCGCGGTCTGGGAAACCCACACCAGTGTCTTCGAACCGGCAATTCCGTAGGGCGACCCGCTCACCGGATAGGCCTGGCGTTCGATCAGCGGGTTGGCACTGAATACCAGCAACTGCCCGCCGCGGGTGTCGGCCACCAGCACTCGGCCCGCCGGATCGGCGGCGATGGTGGTCGCGCCCAGTCCGGCCCGCAGCGACTGCATCGGGGATCCTTCGGAGTTCAGCGCGGTCACCGAGGTCTGACCGCGATCGAGGATGACCGCAGTGTCGCCCTCGGTGACGATCGCGTCGACCCGGGCGAAGATATCGGATTTGGCGCTGACCGTCAGGTCGGATCCCAGTATGTAGGCGACGCCGTCGGCGCTGCCGAGTACCAGGCGCCCGTCGGCCCGCCGGGCGATGGCGATGAAATCGGTGGCCGCCTCGCCGCTGATCATCGTCGGCTTGGTGGCACCGGTGGCGAGATCGACGGTGACGAAGCCGCCCCGGGTGGACGCGTAGGCCGTACCGCGGCCGTCACCGGCGATCGCGGTCACGGCACCGGGTAACACCACGGTGCGCGCCGCACCGGCGGATCCGAGGATGGTCAGGGTGGCGGGTGTCTGCGGGTCACTGCCCGGGGCGAAGACCACCAGCGAGGCCAAGGTGGTGTCGAAGAGTGCGGACTGAGCGCGTGCGCCCAGGGCCAGCACCTCACCGG
>CALQLM010000363.1 GCA_943331415.1 Bifidobacterium breve | reverse complement strand
GGCGTGGTCACGGATTCGGGTAGGGAACTCGAATCACCGTGAGTTGAACACCCTGACACCCAGATCGCCGCAACGAACGCGGCCGCGCGCAGGCGTGCGATGGGGATGTGCGGCATCCGGATGCGGCTGGGTTAGCCGTTGAACAAGCTCAGCACCAAGCCGGCCGAGGCCCGCGACAGCTTCCAGCCGCCCTGGTTGACGAACACGATGCTCTGGGTGATGGGTCCGACGCCGTTTCCGGTCGCGGTGACAGTGGCGCCGGCCGCCCCGGCGGCAGCGGGAACGATGGTGGCGACCGAGAAGTTCAAGCGCACCTGGCCCTTGGCCACCGCGTTCTTCATCAGGCCATCGGCGGCGCGGGCCTCGATACGCCCGATGCCACCCTCGACGAGGTTGCTCTTCGCGGCGAACGGCACGTTGGGGTCTGCCAGCCCGTACAGCACCCCATAGAGCTGTTCGGCCGTCGGCAGGTCAGCAGCCGGATCCTGGGGCATGGGGGTGCCGAAAACCACCGGCGCAACGGCCGGCGAACCGCCTGGGACCGTGGTCGCGAGGGTGATGGCACCACCGGCGGCAGCACCGATGATTGCGGCGGCTGCGATGCACGTGGCCAGCAGTTTCTGGGGCACGACTGTCCTTTCGATCGGGCCGACTCAGGTGTCAGGTTAACAGTCACGTCAGGGTGTCGAAATCTTCGTAGAGCCCAGGATGGTCTAATCGCCGGTAGCGTTGGGTGGATCCACCTCACCACCTTCGGTGCAGTGCGGGGAAGGAGCCGGTTAATGAGTGAGTCGAATCGTTCTGATGCCCTCGGAGACTCTGATGGTGCGGATTCCGCCGAGCTGGAGCAGCTTCGCCGGGAGGCATCGCTTCTGCGTGAGCAATTGCAGGCAGTAGCAGGTGGTCAGCGCGGGTCCCAAGAGGTGCAGCAGCTCGAGGCGCGTATCGATTCGCTGGCTGCCCGCAACACAAAGTTGATGGACACCCTCAAAGACGCCCGCCAGCAGCTGCTCGCGTTACGGGAGGAGGTCGACCGGCTGGGCCAGCCGCCCAGCGGCTACGGCGTTCTGCTGGATGTCCAGGAGGACGACACCGTCGATGTCTTCACCTCTGGTCGCAAGATGCGGCTCACCTGCTCTCCCAATATCGACACCAAGGGTCTGAAAAAGGGCCAGACCGTCCGGCTCAACGAAGCGCTGACAGTGGTCGAGGCAGGCTCGTTCGAAGCGGTCGGCGAGATCAGCACCCTGCGTGAGGTGCTTGCCGACGGACGCCGTGCGATGGTTGTCGGGCACGCTGACGAGGAGCGGATCGTCTGGCTTGCCGAGCCGTTGGTGGCAGCCGAGGATATGGCGCCTGAGGTGGCCGCTGCCCTGGATGACGATCTCAAGCCTCGCAAGCTGCGCCCGGGTGACTCGCTGCTGGTCGACAGCAAGGCCGGTTATGCCTTCGAACGAATCCCCAAGGCCGAGGTCGAGGATCTGGTGCTTGAAGAGGTGCCGGATGTTGCGTATGGCGATATCGGTGGCCTGACCCGACAGATCGAGCAGATTCGCGATGCGGTCGAATTGCCGTTCTTGCACAAAGAGCTGTACCGCGAGTACTCGCTGCGCCCACCCAAGGGCGTGTTGCTCTACGGCCCGCCGGGCTGCGGTAAGACCCTGATCGCTAAGGCCGTAGCCAATTCGCTGGCCAAGAAGATGGCCGAGGTGCGCGGTGAAGATGCCCGCGAAGCGAAGTCCTACTTCCTCAACATCAAAGGCCCGGAACTGCTGAACAAGTTCGTCGGCGAAACCGAGCGCCATATCCGGCTGATCTTCCAGCGGGCTCGGGAGAAGGCCTCCGAGGGCACACCGGTGATCGTCTTCTTCGACGAAATGGACTCGATCTTCCGTACCCGCGGTACCGGAGTCAGCTCGGATGTCGAGACCACGGTGGTGCCCCAGCTGCTCAGCGAGATTGACGGCGTCGAGGGCTTGGAAAACGTTATCGTCATCGGTGCCTCCAACCGCGAGGACATGATCGACCCGGCGATCCTGCGTCCGGGCCGACTCGATGTGAAGATCAAGATCGAGCGTCCGGATGCTGAAGCCGCCCAGGACATCTTCAGTAAGTATCTAGTGGTGGATCTGCCGGTGAACGCAGATGATCTTGCTGAGTTCGGCGGTGACCGGGCGCTGTGCATCAAAGCGATGATCGAGAAAGTCGTCGATCGGATGTACGCCGAGATCGACGACAACCGTTTCCTCGAAGTCACCTACGCCAACGGCGATAAAGAGGTGATGTATTTCAAGGACTTCAATTCCGGCGCGATGATCCAGAACGTCGTCGATCGGGCGAAGAAGTATGCGATCAAGTCGGTGCTCGAGTCAGGACAGCATGGCCTGCGTATTCAGCACCTGCTCGACTCGATCGTCGACGAGTTCTCCGAGAACGAGGATCTCCCCAACACCACCAACCCGGATGACTGGGCACGTATCTCAGGCAAGAAGGGTGAGCGGATTGTCTATATCCGCACATTGGTCAGCGGTAAGACCTCCAGCACCAGCCGGGCCATCGACACCGAATCGAACCTCGGCCAGTACCTCTAGCCGGACCAGCTCCTTTAGCCGGAGGAGCGCCTACCGGTCACTGGAACTGCAGCGAGTAGCTGTTGGCCAGATCGTCCTGGGTGACATGGGCGTCGCGGTTGGTGGTATCGACGCGTAGCGGGCTGGACAGCGTTCTGGTCCGGTAACTCCACCCCTCCGGCAGATTCAGCCGACTCGCCAACCCGGACAGGTCGTCAAGAGTCAGGTTCTTGTCGACGGTCTGACTCCAGGTCTGCATCACCCAGTGCTGGCCCTCCGGGTCGAGGAGTTCGAAGACGGGCCGCCCGGCGCCGAAGGTGAAGATCGCCTTGCGGTCAACCTTGTTGACGCTGTAGGGCGCGGGGTTCATCGATGACAACTTGACGACGGCCTGTTGGATCATGTCGATGCCACCGAAGCTCGCAGTCTGTTGCGGGCCGGATGTGTCCTTCTCAATACTGCTCATCAGCCAGTAGCGGGGACCATTGAGC
>CALQLM010000362.1 GCA_943331415.1 Bifidobacterium breve | reverse complement strand
GACCGGATGTCGGCACCGCGAATGTGGGCGGTAACGTGCCGGTAGGTCCGTCGACAGGAGGTTGGGATGGAGATCTCGGGCAAGAAGGTCGTCGTGGTGGGCGGAGCCTCCGGCTTCGGCCGGGCCAGTGCCGAACTGCTGGCCTCCCACGGCGCCGACGTGGCGATCCTCGACCGGGAAGGATCCGACGGCACAGCGGTCGCCGCCGGCCTGGGCGGTCCGTTCTTCGCCGTCGACGTCACCCACTTCGCCGAGACCGAGGAAGCCCTGAATGCGGCGGTCGAGGCACTCGGCGGCCTGCATGTTGTGCTCACCACTGCCGGTGGTGCCGTCGCCGAGCGCACCCTCGGCAAGAGTGGCCCGCACAGCCTGGACAGCTTCCGCTCGATCATCGACCTGAACCTGGTGGCCTCGTTCAACATCAGTCGTCTCGCTGCCGCGTATATGGCCCGCAACGAGCCAGAGGACGAAGAGCGCGGTGTCATCATCAACACCGCTTCCATCGCTGCCTTCGAGGGCCAGATCGGTCAGGTGGCGTATACCGCCGCCAAGGCCGGGATCGCGGGCATGTGCCTGACCATGGCCCGCGACCTCGGCTCGCTGGGTATCCGGGTGCTGGCCATCGCGCCGAGCCTGTTTGCCACCGGGCTGACCAAGGGCATCCCGGAGGAGTTCGCGGTATCGCTGACCAAGGACGCCGCGTTCCCGAAGCGGCTCGGTCGGCCGGAGGAGTTCGCGAAACTCGTCGCCGCGATCGTCGACAACCCCATGCTCAACGGCCAGTGCCTGCGCCTGGATGCCGGGCAGCGTTTCGGCCCCAAGCTTTGATCAACCCAATCTAGGAGAAAACCGATGTCCATCGCACTCACCGACGACCACCGCGAACTCGGCAGCGTTGCCCGCTCATTCCTGACCGCGCAGAAGGCGCGCCTGGCGGCCCGCGAACTGCTGGACTCCGATGCTGAGGGCCGTCCGCCGTTTTGGTCTGATCTGGCCGAATTGGGCTGGCTGGGTTTGCATGTCGACGAGAAGTACGGCGGGTCGGGATTCGGGCTGCCTGAACTCGTCGTCGTCATCGATGAACTCGGGCGCGCGGTCGCGCCCGGCCCATTCGTGCCCACGGTGGTGGTGTCATCGGTGATCGCCGCCGTCGGCACCGACGAGCAGAAGGCGCGTCTGCTGCCCGGTCTGGTCGACGGAACCCACACTGCCGCAATCGGTTTCGGTGGCAACCTGACGGTGTCGGGTGGTCGCATTTCCGGTGACGCCGGCGTGGTGCTGGGCGCGGGACTGGCCGACGTTCTGTTGCTGGCCAGCGGTGAGGACATGCTGGTGGTGGAGCGCAAGGCTGCCGGCGTCACGATTGACGTGCCGGAGAACCTGGACCGTAGTCGGCGCTCTGGGCGCGTCGTCCTGACCGACGTTGCCGTCGGCGACAACACCCTCCCCGGGGCGCGCAACGCCGCACTGGCCCGCACCCGCACGCTGTACGCGGCCGAGGCCGTCGGCGGTGCGTCTGATTGCGTGGACAGCGCTGTCGAATACGCGAAGGTGCGCGAGCAGTTCGGCCGGACCATCGCCACTTTCCAGGCCGTCAAGCATCACTGCGCCAACATGCTGGTGGCCGCGGAGTCGGCTGTCTCCTGCGTGTGGGATGCCGCCCGCGCCGCCGACGAGGACGAGGAGCAGTTCCGGCTGATCGCCGCCGCCGCAGCGACGCTGGCGTTTCCGGCCTACGTCCGCAATGCCGAACTCAACATCCAGGTGCACGGCGGGATCGGGTTCACCTGGGAGCACGACGCACACCTGCACCTGCGCCGCGCATTGACCGTGCAGGCGGTGCTCGGCGGCGATCAGTCAGCCACCGACGTGTTCGATCTGACCGCAAAAGGAATCGCCCGGGCCAACAGCCTCGACCTTCCGGCCGGATCCGATGAGTTGCGCACCGAGATCCGTGCCGAGGCGCAACGGATCGCCGCACTGGACGAGAAGGCGCAACTCGACGAGTTGATCGCCACCGGCTATCTGATGCCGCACTGGCCGAAGCCGTGGGGCCTTGCCGCCGGCGCGGTGGAGCAGCTGCTGTGCGAGGAGGAGTTCGCCGCCGCGGACGTTGTGAAACCGGACTACGGCATCACCGGCTGGGTGATCCTCACCCTGATCCAGCATGGAACCCCCTCGCAGATCGAACGATTCGTCGAGAAGGCCTTGCGCAAGGATGAGATCTGGTGCCAGCTGTTCTCCGAGCCGTCCGCGGGATCGGATGCCGCGGCGGTCAAGACCCGTGCGACCCGCGTTGACGGTGGTTGGACGATCACCGGCCAGAAGGTGTGGACCTCCGGTGCGCACTACTGCAAGCGTGGGCTGGCGACGGTGCGCACTGATTTCGACGGTCCCAAGCACGCCGGCATCACGATGGTGATTTTGGATATGAAGGCGCCCGGCGTCGAGATTCGTCCGCTGCGCCAGATCACCGGCGGCTCGGACTTCAATGAGGTGTTCTTCAACGATGTGTTCGTTCCCGATGAGGATGTCGTCGGTGAGCCGAACGCGGGTTGGACGGTGGCGCGGGCCACCCTCGGCAATGAGCGGGTGAGCATCGGCGGTGGCGGCGGCGGTATTGCACCCGCGTCGGCCTGGTTGATGCACCTGGCCCAGACCCACGGCGATCGGGTGATCGGTTCCCTGCAACGGGTCGGCCGTTTTCTGTCTGAGGACCACGCACTGCGACTGCTGAACCTTCGGCGGGCGGTCCGCAGCATTGAAGGTGCCGGCCCCGGTCCGGAGGGCAACATCACCAAACTCAAACTGGCCGATCACTTTCAGGAGCAGGGCGCTATCGCGGCCTCGCTGGTGGGTCCGGATCTGGCTTTGGAGGACGGCGAGGGCGCACTGGCATCCCGGGCGGCCATGGGTGCCCGGGGTATGGCCATCGCCGGCGGCACCTCGGAGGTCGCCCGCAACCAGATCGCCGAGCGCATCCTCGGTATGCCTCGCGATCCGCTGATCAAGTAGCAGCGGGGCGGCGGTCGCACTACCGGGTGAGTTCGTCGAGAAACTCCCCGGTGGCCTCG
>CALQLM010000361.1 GCA_943331415.1 Bifidobacterium breve | reverse complement strand
CCGGCGGCGTGACCGCTGTCGACGGTGATGGTGACCCGCTGACGTACGCCGCATCGGGTGCGGTCAAGGGCACGGTCGTCGTCGACACCAGTGGCGGCTTCGTCTATGTGCCCACCGCCGCCGCCCGGCACGCGGCAGCCTCGCTGACGGCCGCTGCCGCCGATAAGGCCGATGTGTTCACCATTACGGTCGCCGACGACCACGGGGGCTCTATCGGAGTTCCGGTCAGCGTGAGCATTTCCCCGGCCAACGTCGTTCCGGTCGCCGCGCCCAACGTGGGCAGTCCCAATACCGCGACCGGAGTCGTGGCGGGCACGGTCATCGGCGTCGACGCCGACGGGGATGCACTCAGCTTCAGCGGATCAACGACAACGTCCAAAGGCTCAGTCGTGGTCGCGCCCAATGGCAGCTTCACCTACACGCCGACCGCATTGGCGCGTCACGCCGCTGCGTCTGCGACCGCCAGCCAGCAAGACACGACGGACACGTTCACCGTCACCGTCGTCGACGGATACGGCGGCACGGTGGAGGTTCCGGTCAGCGTGACGATCGCGCCTGCCGCGGTCACCTTCTCCTTCGTCTACGGCTCCGGCTCCCAGTACTGGTCGGCGGAGTCCAGGAGCGCACTGGAGACATCCGCCGCTCGGCTGGCGCGGTACATCGTGGTCGGTGCTCCGGTCACCATTACCTACGACGTCGTCGGCCAGAATGCGCCGAACTCGAATTTCCTGGCATCGAACTACACCAATTTCACCAGTTCCAGCGCCGGCTATTTCGGCACGGTCGTGCAGACCAAGATCCTCACCGGCACCGATGCCAATGGGGCCGGTCATGACAGCCAGATCACCTGGAACTTCGCCTACCCGTGGGCTCTTGGCGATTCCGTGGCGAGTAACCAATACGACTTCCAGTCGGTGGCGATGCACGAGATGGTGCACTCCCTGGGCATGCTGACCGGAGTCAGCAGTCCGTCGAACATGGACCAGAACTGGACCACCTACGACAGCTTCATATCGACCTCGGACGGCACGGCAGTGATCGGTCCGAACTACGTTTGGAATCCGGCCTACACGCCCAACCTGACCGGCGGCAACGGCGGGCTCTACTTCAATGGTCCTAACGCGGTGGTGGCCTACGGCGGTCCGGTCCCGCTCTACAACCCCGGCACGTGGGTTTCGGGAAGTTCGATCTCACACCTCGACCGCGCGGACGCGCCGGCGGGGGTGTCCTATCTGATGGATCCGTCGGACGGGTACGGACCCGGAGTTCGCGTCATCTCTGCTGTGGAGATCGGGATACTCACCGATCTCGGTTACACCATCTCGCCCGGCTACGCGTTCTTCTTCATCGGGTTCGGGCTGCTTCGGCGCCGGCGCGGAACGCCGCGGCGCTAGGCGCCCATCAACGAACGCCACTGATCGAGGTCGGACACCTTGTAGACATAGTTGGTGTCTTTGACCTCGGCGAGGCTGGCGCTGGGCTGGGTGGAGTACCAATGGCCGGGAAACACGGTCGGATTCCCCGGCAGAGTGGCCAACTGCTGGAGGCTGCGGAACATCTCATCGACGTCGCCGCCGGGGAAGTCGGTGCGGCCACACCCGTCGAGGAACAGGGTGTCGCCGGCGACCAGGCGGCCGTCGAGCAAGAAGCACTGACTGCCCGGGGTGTGGCCCGGGGTGTGCAGCAATTCGATGTCGATCGCGCCGACATCGACCCTGTCCCCGTGCTCATGAGTGGTGAGATCGCTCATCGGAATGCCGGTCACACGTGATACCCATTGCGCCTCATGAGAATTGACGTGCACCGGTACGCTCACTCGTTCCAGTAGCTCAGCGAGGCCCTTCAGCTCGAAACCCATCATCGACCCACCGACGTGGTCGGGGTGATGATGGGTGACGAGGACTCCGGACAGCGCCATGCCCTCAGCTTCGAGAGTGTCGAGCAGATCGCCCGCCGCGTAGGCCGGGTCCACCATCACCGCGTCACCGGTCTCCCGGTCACCGATGAGATAGGCGAAGTTGCGCATCTGCTGCGCGATGACGTCATCGGCGGCGAAGTCACGGCCGGAAAGCAGCTGCCGGAAGTAGAGACGGTCGGGCGATGCCATGGGAACAACCCTAGGGCCTGACGGTGTTACGGGGAGCTCCGATTCCGCCCTGCGCTTTGCTGTGAAAAGCAAGAGGCGCGCTCAAGCTGCAATGAAGGCGTGATCGAACCTTTATAGTCTTTGCCAACGCAAGGATCCGATGCCATCATGACTCCAACGCTGAACATCTTCAGGAGGAAATGATGAGCATGTTGATTCGTCCGCTGCTGGTTCCCGGAGTCGCCTTGGCGACCGTTGGCGCCGTGGCCCTGGGCCCGATGTTGGTTACTCCGCCCGCGGCGATGCTGGCTCAGCCGGCCGTCCAGGTGCCGGTGGTCCACATCGCCGAAGTCGAACTGGCCGGCTTCACCCTCGATCTCTACAACGCCCTGAACGGATGGGCGCAGTTCGGAGTTCAGGTGCTTCAGGACTTCTTCTACTGGAATCCCGCGATCGCCGCGCAGATCGGGAACCTGTACACGTCGCTGGAACCGATCATTACCGCCGTGGTGACGTTCATCGACACTCTGACGGCGGGCCCGACGGATATCATCACGGCTCTGACCAGCATCGTCACCAACCTACTTCCTGCCTTTGGCATCGGGTTGCCATCGCTGTCGGCGGCCGCGGTCGGTCAATCGTCTGCACCGCTGGCTGCGGCCCGCACCGCGCCCGGCCGCCGTGCCGCGGTCACGTCGGCACCCGATTCGGGTGTTGCCGAACTCCCCGCCGCTGAACTTCCCGCCGAAGTGGCGACTGAGGTACCCGTCCCGGCCAGGGCAGGCCGGGGCGCGCTTCATCGAGCCGTCAAGCCCAGCATCGGCGCTGCTCGGCAGGCGGCCGGCTCCGCGACGGCTGAGGCTGCCACGGCTCCGGCCGAGGTCGCTGCAGCCGCGGAAACCCCCGCCCCCACCGCCGCCCGGGCAGCCCGGGGGTCGGCTGGCAATGCCGCCCGGGTGGCCCGCGGAGCTGTAACGGCCGCGGCCGCT
>CALQLM010000360.1 GCA_943331415.1 Bifidobacterium breve | reverse complement strand
GTTAGTCTCGTAGACTGACTGAACGCGCGTCTTCGCCGGGCTTGTCCGGTGGTGATCTGCTCGAAGAAGGTTTATCCGAACGCTGGCCCGGCCAGCCGCATCGGCACGTCGCGACCCTTAATCCGGCTGCCCAGGAGGAAGAGTGCTCTCGGCTTTCATCTCGTCGTTTCGGACGGCCGACCTGAGGCGGAAGATCCTCTTCACGCTGGGCATCGTCATCCTCTACCGGGCCGGCGCCGCGCTACCGTCGCCCGGGGTCAGCTACCCGAACGTTCAAAAGTGCATTGAGCAGGTCAGCGGTGGTGCCGGAGCCCAGATCTACTCCCTGATCAACCTGTTCTCCGGTGGGGCGCTGCTGCAGCTGTCCGTGCTCGCGGTGGGCGTGATGCCCTATATCACCGCCAGCATCATCGTTCAGCTGCTCACCGTGGTCATCCCGCGTTTTGAGGAGCTGCAAAAAGAAGGTCAGGCCGGCCAGGCCAAGATGACGCAGTACACGCGCTATCTTGCGGTCGCACTGGCGGTCCTGCAGGCCACCAGCATCGTGGCTCTGGCCGCCAACGGCGGCCTGCTTCAGGGCTGCTCACTGGACATCATTCCGGATCAGAGCATCTTCACGCTCATCGTGATCGTGCTGGTGATGACCGCGGGCGCGACTCTGGTGATGTGGATGGGCGAGCTGGTCACCGAACGCGGCGTCGGCAACGGGATGTCGTTGCTCATCTTCGCCGGTATCGCTGCCGCAATCCCGGCCGAAGGCAAGTCCATCCTGGATAACCGTGGCGGTGCCGTCTTCACCGCGGTGTGTGTGGCGGCACTGATCATCGTCATCGGCGTGGTCTTCGTCGAGCAGGGCCAGCGCCGTATCCCGGTGCAGTACGCCAAGCGCATGGTCGGCCGCAAGATGTATGGCGGCACGTCGACCTATCTGCCGCTGAAGGTCAACCAGGCCGGCGTTATCCCGGTCATCTTCGCCTCCTCGCTGATCTATATCCCGCACCTGATCACCCAGCTGATCCAGAGCGGGAAGGGCGGTCCCGGTAATAGCTGGTGGGATCGATTCGTCGCCGAGCACCTCACCAATCCCGCCGATACCGTCTATGTGGCGATCTACTTCGGCCTGATCATCTTCTTCACCTACTTCTATGTCTCGGTCACGTTCAACCCCCAAGAGCGCGCTGATGAGATGAAGAAGTTTGGTGGGTTCATCCCGGGTATCCGCCCCGGCAAGCCCACCGCGGATTACCTGAGCTACGTCTTGAACCGGATCACCCTTCCCGGCTCCATCTACCTGGGCGTGATCGCCGTCTTGCCGAACGTGTTCCTCCAGGCGGGCAACAGCGGTAGCGTCTCGAATCTGCCGTTCGGCGGAACGGCGGTGTTGATCGCGATCGGCGTCGGCCTCGATACCGTCAAGCAGATCGAGAGCCAGCTGATGCAGCGCAACTACGAAGGGTTCCTCAAGTGAGACTCGTTCTGCTGGGTCCGCCGGGAGCGGGTAAAGGCACCCAGGCGACCCGGCTGGCCGAGTCTCTCGGTATCCCGCAGATCTCGACCGGAGATCTCTTCCGGCACAACATCAGCACCGGCACCCCGTTGGGTCTTCAGGCCAAGCAGTATCTCGACGCCGGCGACCTGGTACCCGCCAGCCTGACCAACGCATTGGTTGACGATCGACTCAATGACGCCGATGTGGCTGGGGGCTTCATCCTCGACGGCTTTCCCCGCTCAGTCGAACAGGCTGTAGCCCTGCACGACATGCTGGAGCGCCGCAACCTCAAGCTCGACGCGGTCCTGGAGTTCCGGGTGCCCGAGGACGAACTCGTGCAGCGGCTCAAAGGCCGTGGCCGGGCCGACGATACCGAGGACGTCATCCGCAACCGGATGAAGGTCTATCGCGACGAGACGGCCCCGCTGCTGGACTACTACCGAGATGAACTGAAGACGGTCGACGCCGTCGGTGAACTCGATGAAGTCTTCGCTCGGGCATTGCACGCGCTTGGTCGCTGAGGTTTGGTGATGGTGTCGCTGCCCGGGCTGCGTACCCGCAAGACCGTGCCCGCCCGTTCGGCCGGTGAACTCGATGCCATGGCCGCCGCCGGTGCGGTGGTCGCCGCC
Organism: Bifidobacterium breve; assembly: GCA_943331415.1. GTDB lineage: Bacteria > Actinomycetota > Actinomycetes > Mycobacteriales > Mycobacteriaceae > Mycobacterium. The sequence continues at coordinate 975 of CALQLM010000360.1, read as the reverse complement.
GCATTGCGCGCAGTGGCCGACGCCACCCGGCCGGGGGTATCCACCCAGGACCTCGATGAAATTGCCGAGACGGTGATCCGGGAGGCCGGGGGCATCCCGTCCTTCCTCGGCTATCACGGTTATCCCGCGAGCATTTGCTCATCGGTCAACGACCGCGTGGTGCACGGGATCCCCTCCGCAGAGGAGGTGTTGGCCTACGGCGACCTGGTGTCGATCGACTGCGGCGCGATCATCGACTCCTGGCATGGTGACGCGGCGGTCACCCTCGGGGTGGGCGAGTTGATTCCGGCGGACGAGGCTCTTTCGGCCGCCACTCGAGCAGCCATGGAGGCCGGGATCGCAGCCATGGTGGTGGGCAATCGGTTGACCGATGTCTCGCACGCCATCGAGAGAGGCACCCGGGCAGCGGAGCAGACCCATGACCGACGGTTCGGGATCATCGCCGGCTACGGCGGCCACGGGATCGGTCAGAGCATGCATATGGACCCGTTTCTGCCCAATGAAGGTGAGCCCGGCCGCGGACCACTGTTGGTGGCCGGCTCTGTGTTGGCCATCGAGCCGATGTTGTCGCTGGGCACCACCCGAACCCGCATTCTCGAGGACGACTGGACGGTGGTCACCACCGACGGCTCGCGGGCAGCACACTGGGAGCACACCGTCGCGGTGACTGATGACGGGCCCCGGATCCTGACGAAGTGAACGTCGACGAACCCCAGCGGCTTCTCCGGAGTTTCATCGGCAGTCGCAACGGCCGGGATGTGTTCACCTTCGACGTCGATGCCGACTGGCCCCGTTACGGCAGTCTGCATCCCTCGCCGCTGGGTCTGGCATTGTGCGTATTCAGCGACCTTCCGCAATCAGGTGATGGGCTCGAGGAGGTCCTCGCTCGGTTGACGGCGTTCCACCGTGGTTCGGGACCCCGCGACGCCGTTCCGCCCTTCTACGGACTTGTCGCATCCTGGCTGGGCACCAGGC
>CALQLM010000359.1 GCA_943331415.1 Bifidobacterium breve | reverse complement strand
GAGCATTCTGGCCGACACGGTGGAGTCCCTGATCGGGGCGGTCTATCTCGAACACGGTCTGCCCGGCGCGCAGCAGCTGATCCTGCGGCTGTTCGAGGATCTGCTGGACACCGCCCCCACCCTCGGCGCGGCGCTGGAATGGAAGTCCAGCCTTCAGGAACTCACAACCTCCCGCGGCCTCGGCGTTCCTCGATACGAGGTCACATCGCAGGGGCCCGACCATGAACGACAGTTCTCCGCGGCGGTCTACGTCGGTGACGAGGTGTGCGGCCGAGGCTTGGGCCAGTCCAAGAAGATCGCGGAGACCAACGCCGCGGCCCAGGCCTGGACCGCGCTGGATGCCGTCTCCGCTCCCGAGGCCGACGCGGCAGCCGACCACCCGGATGCCTGAACTTCCCGAAGTCGAGGTGGTGCGCCGCGGCTTGCAGGCGCATATCGCCGGCCGGACGATCACCGCGGTTCAGGTGCGCCACCCGCGTGCGGTCCGCCGCCATGAACCTGGGGCCGCCGACCTCACAGCACGGCTGATCGGTGCGCGCATCACCGGGACGGACCGGCGCGGAAAGTATCTCTGGCTCACGCTCGGACCCGAGGCGGCCTTGGTGGTGCATCTGGGAATGAGTGGCCAGATGCTGCTGGGACCACTCGATCGAACCGAGCATCTGCGGATCGCGGCGACACTCGATGACGGCACCGCGTTGAGCTTCGTTGATCAACGCACATTTGGCGGTTGGCAACTGGCCGATTTGGTCAGCGTGGACGGCAGCATGGTGCCCGGACCCGTCGCACACATTGCACGTGACCCACTGGATCCGCATTTCGACCGTGATGCCGTCATTACAGTGTTGCGCCGCAAGCACTCTGAGATCAAACGTCAACTCCTCGATCAGACGGTGGTATCGGGTATCGGCAATATTTATGCCGACGAGGCACTGTGGCGCGCGGGCGTCAATGGCGCACGCGTCGCCGAAAAACTCACCCGTCGACAATTGGGGGACGTGCTCGATGCCGCCGCCGAGGTGATGCGCGAGGCGCTCGGCCAGGGCGGTACATCATTCGACTCGTTGTACGTCAACGTCAACGGCCAGTCCGGCTACTTCGACCGCTCGCTGAACGTCTACGGCCGCGAAAGCCACAACTGCCGTCGCTGCGGTGCGGTGATCCGGCGGGACAAGTTCATGAACCGGTCGTCATTTTCGTGCCCGCGGTGTCAGCCACGGCCGCGCACACGGTAGAACAAACCCATGACGGAGCTTTGGGTAGAGCGCACGGGGATCCGCCGCTACACCGGCCGCAGCAGTCGGGGGGCGGAAGTGCAGATCGGTTCGGAAACCGATGAGGGCGTCTTCACCCCGGGGGAGTTGCTGAAGATCGCCCTCGCCGGGTGCAGTGGGTTGAGCAGTGACCAGCCGCTGCGCCGCCGCCTCGGTGACGACTACCCGGCGGTGATCCGGGTCTCCGGACCGGCCGATCGCGACGAGGAGCGATATCCGCGGCTGGAGGAGACCCTGCAGATCGACCTGTCCGGACTGTCGGCTGAGGAGACCGAGCGACTGCTGCTCGTGGTCACTCGCGCCATCGATCAGGTGTGCACGGTCGGGCGCACGCTGAAGGCGGGTGCGGAGATCTCCTTCGAGGTTGCCGACACTGGGCAATGACCGACACTGGGCAATGACCGACACTGGGCAGTGACTGCTCTCGAGCCGATCCGGCTGACCGCCTGGGTGCACGGCCACGTCCAGGGTGTGGGCTTTCGCTGGTGGACCCGCTCGCGGGCCCTGGAGCTGGGACTGGACGGCTATGCGAGCAACCAGCCCGATGGCCGGGTGCTGGTGGTCGCCCAGGGGCCACGCCCGGCCTGTGAGCGGCTTCTGGAGTTGCTGCGCGGTGGCGCGACGCCCGGATCGGTGCAGACCGTGGTGGCCGATTTCGACGCACCGGGGGTTCTGGAGTCGGGCTTCCGCGAGCGCTGAACCCTTCGCCGGTAGGCTCGCACGACGTGTACCTCAAGAGTCTGACGCTCAAGGGCTTCAAGTCCTTCGCATCGCCGACGACTCTGCGCTTCGAGCCTGGTATCACCTGCGTGGTGGGGCCCAACGGGTCCGGTAAATCCAACGTCGTCGACGCCCTGGCCTGGGTCATGGGCGAGCAGGGCGCCAAGACCCTGCGCGGCGGCAAGATGGAAGACGTCATCTTCGCCGGCACCTCCTCGCGCGCCCCGCTCGGCCGGGCCGAGGTCACCCTCACCATCGACAACTCCGACGGCGTGCTGCCGATCGACTACTCCGAGGTGTCGATCACCCGACGGATGTTCCGGGACGGCGCCGGCGAGTACGAGATCAATGGCAGTAGCTGCCGGCTGATGGACGTTCAGGAACTGCTCAGTGACTCCGGTATCGGCCGCGAGATGCACGTGATCGTGGGGCAAGGCAGACTCGCGCAGATCCTCGAGTCCCGCCCGGAGGATCGGCGGGCCTTCATCGAGGAAGCCGCCGGCGTCCTCAAACATCGCAAGCGCAAGGAGAAGGCGCTGCGCAAGCTGGACGCCACCGCCGCCAACCTTGCCCGATTGACCGACTTGACCACCGAACTGCGCCGACAGCTCAAGCCGTTGGGCCGTCAGGCCGAAATGGCGCGGCGCGCGCAGACCATTCAGGCCGATCTGCGTGACGCCCGGCTTCGGTTGGCCGCCGACGACCTGGTGATCCGGCGCGCGGAGTTCGCCGGCGCCGACGATATCGAGACGACCCTGCGCCGCGAGCATGACGAGGCGGCCGCCCGGCTGGCGGCGGCAGCCGAGCAGCTCGCCGCCGATGAGGCTGCGGTCGCCTCGCTGTCGACGCGCACCGAGGCCGCTCAGCAGACCTGGTTCCGGCTCTCGGCGCTGGCCGAGCGGGTGAGCGCCACGGTGCGCATCGCCAGTGAGCGGGAGCAGTATCTCGATATCGAGCCCGCCGCCAGCACCGGTCCGGACCCGGACGCACTCGACGCCGAGGCTGACGGGGTGGCCGAACAGGAGCGCCGCCTGCTCGCCGAGCTTGCCGAGGCACGCTCGGCGCTGGATGCCGCCCGGATCGAGCTGACCGCGAAAGAG
>CALQLM010000358.1 GCA_943331415.1 Bifidobacterium breve | reverse complement strand
TCCGTGTCCAGGCCCGGTCCGGATCAGCATCGCTGCGCAAGGGATCCGGACCCAAGCGGTCCAGAATTGCCGATTGCTGAGCCTCGTCGATCACGTCACACGCAGTCGGCCCGCGCAGATCGGTGCCGTATTCGGCGCCGATCATCCGCATCCGCACCGCACCGACCGCCGGCGACATCGGCACCGACTGCTCCCTGAACGTGCCGTACAAACCGAGGTGAATATGCACGATGCCACCACCCTCGTAGTGGTGGAACAGATGTTTGCCCCACGCCGATGCGCGGCGCAGCACGTGGCCGTCGACGAGGGCGGCATCGCCGAACCGGCCCTGGGGGCTGGAGACAGCTACCGGGGCACCGCCGAAACGCCTCTGATGCAGCCGCGCAAGACGGTGCAGGGTGTGGCCCTCAGGCACGCGTGCAGCCCCGGCCCCTACTGCGCGCCGGGCACCGGTGGCGCGACATGAGTGCGCTCGTAGTCAGCCAGAATGTCGATCCGGCGTTGGTGGCGGGGTGCCTCCGACCACGGGGTGGACAGGAAAGCGTCGACGATGGCGAGCATCTCGGCTTCGGTGTGCATGCGGCCGCCGATGCCGATCACCTGTGCGTTGTTGTGCTCGCGGGCCAGTTTGGCGGTCTCGACGCTCCACCCCAGCGCGCACCGCACGCCCGGCACCTTGTTGGCGGCGATCTGCTCGCCGTTGCCCGAACCGCCGAGGACGATTCCCAGGCTGCCCGGGTCGGCGACGGTGCGCTCTGCGGCGGCAATGCAGAACGCCGGATAGTCGTCCTCGGCGTCGTACGCGTAGGCCCCACAGTCGATGGCCTCGTGACCGGCCTTGGTCAGATGCGTGATGATTGCCTTCTTGAATTCATAGCCCGCGTGGTCGGAGCCGAGGTAGACGCGCATGGCGGTCACCTTACCCAGACCTAGTCGTATGTGGGAGGTTCAGTGCGGGTGCGCTTGAGTTCCCAGAAGTGCGGGTATGACGCCAGAACCACCGAGGCGTCCCAAAGTTTCCCGGCCTCTTCGCCGCGTGGGATTCGCGACAGCACCGGGCCGAAGAAGGCGACACCGTTGATGTGGATGGTCGGAGTGCCGACGTCGGGGCCGACCGGGTCCATGCCGGCGTGGTGGCTCGTGCGCAACGCGTCGTCATGGGAGCCGTCGGTAGCAGCCGCCGCCAGCGCCGCAGGCAGCCCGGCCTCAGCGAGGGACTCCGCGATGACCTCCTCAAGGTTCTTGTTGTCCCGGTTGTGAATCCGGGTGCCCATGGCCGTATACAGCGGTCCCAGTACATCGGCCCCGCGAGCCTGTTCGGCGGCGATGGCAACCCGGACCGGACCCCAGGCCTTCTTCATCAATTCCTGGTACTGCTCGGGCAGATCACGCCCCTCGTTGAGTACCGCGAGGCTCATGACATGGAAGTGCACGTCGATATCGCGCACCTTCTCCACCTCGAGGATCCACCTCGAGGTGATCCAGGCCCAGGGGCACAGCGGGTCGAACCAGAAGTCAGCGCGCGACGTACTCATGGCTCAAGGATAGGTTGTCAGTCGTGCTACCGAATCTGACCCGCAATGAAGCCATCGAGCGCGCGGCACTGGTCACCGTCGAGCGCTATGTGATCGAGCTTGACTTGGTTACCGGCGAGAAGACCTTCGGCTCGACAACCACCGTGGAATTCGAGGCGTTGCCCGGCGCGGATACCTACATCGACCTGGCGGCCCACCGAGTCCACAGCGCCGTACTCAACGGCCATGCCATTGATGTCTCCGGCTATGACGAATCACGCGGAATCCCGCTGGAGGCACTGGCGCAACGCAATGTCCTCGTGGTGTCCGCCGACTGCTACTACTCGAACACCGGCGAGGGCCTGCACCGTTTCGTCGATCCTGTCGACGGTGAGGTCTACCTGTACTCACAGTTCGAGACCGCTGATGCCAAACGGATGTTCGCCTGCTTTGACCAACCTGATCTCAAGGCGACCTTCGACGTCACCGTCACCGCTCCGGCGCACTGGCAGGTGATCTCCAACGGCGCGACTACGTCGATCGAGGACCGTGGCGCAGCCAGGGTGCACACCTTCGCCACCACCGCGCCGATGAGCACCTACCTGGTGGCATTGATCGCCGGACCGTACGCCCGATGGGATGACGTCTACGCCGACGAACACGGCGAGATCCCGCTGGGCCTGTTCTGCCGGGCCTCCCTGGCGCCGTTCATGGACGCCGAGCGGCTCTTCACCGAAACCAAACAGGGTTTCGACTTCTACCACTGCAACTTCGGTGTGCCGTATGCGTTCGGCAAGTACGACCAGTTGTTCGTTCCGGAGTTCAATGCCGGCGCCATGGAGAACGCGGGCGCGGTGACCTTCCTCGAGGACTACGTGTTCCGCAGCAAGGTGACCCGCGCCTCCTACGAGCGGCGCGCCGAGACGCTGCTACATGAGATGGCGCACATGTGGTTCGGCGATCTGGTCACCATGCGATGGTGGGATGACCTGTGGCTCAACGAATCCTTCGCCACCTTCGCCTCAGTGCTGTGCCAGGCCGATGCCACCGAGTACAGCGAGGCGTGGACGACATTCGCCAACGTGGAGAAGTCCTGGGCCTACCGCCAGGACCAGTTGCCCTCCACCCACCCGATCGCCGCCGACATCCCCGACCTGCATGCCGTCGAGGTGAACTTTGACGGCATCACCTATGCCAAGGGCGCCAGTGTCCTCAAGCAACTGGTGGCCTACGTCGGACTCGACCACTTCCTCGCCGGACTGCGCGACTACTTCGCGGCGCACGCGTTCAGCAACGCCACCTTCGATGATCTGCTCGGCGCATTGGAGCGGGCGTCGGGCCGCGATCTGTCCGACTGGGGCCGGCAGTGGCTCAAGACCACCGGCCTGAACACCTTGCGCGCCGATTTCGACGTCGATGCCGAGGGCAAATTCACCCGGTTCGCCATCACCCAGGGGGGCGCCGCACCGGGTGCCGGAGAGACCCGCGTGCACCGGTTGGCAGTCGGCATCTACGACGATCAAGACGGGTCCGGCCGGCTGGTGCGGGTTCATCGCGAAGAGTTCGACGTCATCGGACCGGTC
>CALQLM010000357.1 GCA_943331415.1 Bifidobacterium breve | reverse complement strand
GCCGTGGCGAACTGATCGGCTGTCAGGCGAACGCCTCGATCGGCGGGCAGGAGCACACCAGATTGCGATCGCCATAGGCGCCATCGATGCGGCGCACCGACGGCCACACCTTGGGCCGGAAGGCCTTCCCCAACGGGTAGGCCGCCTGCTCCCGAGTGTAGGGATGGTCCCAGTGCTCAACCAGCAGGCACCCAGCGGTGTGCGGTGCGTTGTGCAACGGGTTGTCCCCGGCCGGCCAGTGACCCGAGCCAACCAGATCGATCTCGCCACGAATGGCGATCATCGCCTCGCAGAACGCATCGACCTCGGCCAGGCTCTCACTCTCGGTCGGCTCGACCATGAGGGTTCCGGCCACCGGGAAGCTCATCGTCGGTGCGTGAAAACCGTAGTCCGCCAGTCGTTTCGCCACATCGTCGACGGTGACACCGGTGGCCTTGGTGATGGGCTGCAGATCCAGGATGCATTCGTGCGCCACCATGCCGTTGGCACCGGTGTAGAGCACCGGGTAGTACTCATCGAGACGCCGGGCGACGTAGTTGGCCGAGGCGATCGCAGCCAGCGATGCCGTACGCAGTCCGGCCGCGCCCATCATCCGGATGTAGGCCCAGGTGATCGGAAGGATCGACGCCGATCCGTAGGGCGCCGACGACACCGGGTGGCCGTGCGGCAACTCCGGTGCCAGTGGGTGGCCCGGCAGAGAGGGCGCCAGGTGCGCGCGCACCGCCACCGGTCCGACACCCGGACCGCCGCCGCCATGCGGAATGCAAAACGTCTTATGCAAGTTCAGGTGGCTGACATCCCCGCCGAACTTTCCGGGCCGGGCCACGCCCACCAGTGCGTTGAGGTTGGCACCGTCGACATAGACCTGACCGCCGGCATCGTGCACTGCCGCGCAGATATTGGCGATATCGTGTTCGAACACGCCGTGGGTGGACGGATAGGTGATCATCAACGCTGCCAGGGTGTCGCCGTTTTCGGCGATCTTGGCGCGCAGTTCGTCAAGATCGACGTCCCCGTTGTCCCGGCAGCCGATCACCACCACCCGCATCCCGGCCAGCGCGGCTGATGCGGCGTTGGTGCCATGGGCGCTCGACGGAATCAGACAAACGTCGCGGTGCGACTCACCTCGCGCGGCGTAATAGTCCCGAATGGCCAGCAGGCCGGCGTACTCACCCTGGGATCCAGCATTGGGTTGCAATGAGATGTCGTCATAACCGGTGATCCCGGTCAGCCAGGACTGCAGGTCGGCGATCAGTCGTCGTATCCCGGGCGCGTCGCCAACCGGGGCGAACGGGTGCAACCGGCCGAACTCCGGCCAGGTGATCGATTCCATCTCGGCGGCGGCGTTGAGCTTCATGGTGCATGAGCCGAGTGGAATCATGCTGCGATCCAGTGCGATGTCCTTATCGGACAGAGCGCGCAGGTAGCGCATCATCGAGGTTTCGGTGCGGTAGCGCGTGAATGCGGGATGATTCAGAAAACTCGTTGTGCGGTCGGCGATCTCGACCCCCGGGTCATCTCCGCCCGCGACGGCTCCGAACGCCTCCAGGACCAGCGCGACGTGGGTGCCGGTGGTGGCTTCGTCGCAGGCGATCGAGACGTGGTCGTCATCGACCTGCCAGATATTGATACCGCGATCCTTGGCTGCGGCCCTGATCTTCGCGGCCCGACCGGGCACCTGGACGAGCACCGTGTCGAAGAACCTTTCGTGCACCACATCAATACCGAAGGCACTGAGGCCGGCTGCGACAGCACGGGCGCGGCCATGCACCCGGCGGGCGATAGCGGTGAGCCCGTCCGCACCGTGGTAACTGGCATACATGGCGGCCATCACCGCCAGCAGCACCTGGGCGGTGCAGATATTCGAGGTCGCTTTATCCCGTCGGATGTGTTGTTCGCGGGTCTGCAGAGACAGCCGGTAGGCGGGCGCGCCATCGGCATCGAGTGACACCCCGACCAGACGTCCGGGTAACTGCCGGGCGTGGGCGGTGTGCACCGCGAGGTAGCCGGCATGGGGACCGCCGAACCCCATCGGAACGCCGAATCGCTGGGCGGTGCCGAATGCAACATCGGCTCCGATCTCCCCCGGCGGGGCGATCAGGGTCAGTGCCAGCAGATCGGCTCCGATCGCGACCAGGGCACCACGCTCATGAGCCTGCTCAACGAGTTTCGACCAGTCGGTGATACGGCCGCTGGCACCGGGAACCTGCGCGATCACTCCGAAGAATTCGCCCTCGGGCAGACCGTTGCGCAGATCGGCGGTGACGATCTCGATGCCCAACGGTTCGGCGCGGGTGGCCAGCACGGCGGCGGTCTGGGTGAACAAATCGGCGTCGACGGCCAACCTGTTCGCCGAGCCGCGGGCAGCGCGGTGCATCAGAGTCATCGCCTCGGCGGCCGCGGTGCCCTCATCCAGCATGGAGGCGCCTGCCAGATCCAGACCGGTGAGCTCGGCGATCATGGTCTGGAAATTCAGCAGCGCCTCCAGCCGGCCCTGACTGATCTCCGGCTGATACGGCGTGTAGGCGGTGTACCACGCCGGATTCTCCAGGATGTTGCGCAGCAGTACCGGAGGGGTCAGGGTGTCGTAGTAGCCCTGGCCGATCATCGACACGGCCACGGTATTGGAATCGGCCAGCGCCCGGAGTTCGGCCAGCGTCTGGTGTTCGGAGATCGGCGCGGGCAGTGCCTCCAGTCCCGGTGCACATCCCTGGTCGGTGAGCACATCGAGGATTCCGGCCGGCAGCGCCTTGGCCGCGAGTTCGTCGAGCGAGTCCACCCCGATCACACTGAGCATGGTGGACAGCGCCTCGGTGTCGAGACCGATATGGCGGGCGACAAAGCTGGAATCGGCGTTATCAGAATCGAATTCAGACACAGGCACTCCGTGACTCGAGGGCGGACGCAGCCGTCAGCGTGGCGTCCTCTCCCTCTGTCGTTGGTGCCTGAGAGATTCAGCGCGTCCCCCGGCGATCCGGGAAGGCGAACTTTTCCCCATGGGCGGGTGACCGCACGCGGCCACCACTTTCCAGAGGCATCGTGTCTCGTCGCGGTCCTGGTGCCTGAGAGATTGACGGAGAGGTGCTGCTCCTTCGGC
>CALQLM010000356.1 GCA_943331415.1 Bifidobacterium breve | reverse complement strand
CGACGAGGCGCTGCTGGAGATCTACCGCAAGCTGCGCCCGGGCGAGCCGCCCACCAAGGAGTCCGCGCAGACCCTGCTGGAGAACCTGTTCTTCAAAGAGAAGCGCTACGACCTGGCCCGGGTGGGTCGCTACAAGGTCAACAAGAAGTTGGGCCTCAACGTCGGCAAGCCGATCACCAACTCGACGCTGACCGAGGACGACATCGTGACGACGATCGAGTACCTGGTACGTCTGCACGACACGCCTGAGGGTCAGACGTCGATGATGACCGCCCCCGGCGGCAGTGAGGTTCCCGTCGAGGTCGACGATATCGACCACTTCGGCAACCGTCGGCTGCGCACCGTCGGCGAACTCATCCAGAACCAGATCCGGGTCGGGCTGTCCCGGATGGAGCGCGTCGTCCGCGAGCGGATGACCACCCAGGACGTCGAGGCGATCACGCCGCAGACCCTGATCAACATCCGTCCCGTGGTGGCGGCGATCAAGGAGTTCTTCGGCACCAGCCAGCTGAGCCAGTTCATGGACCAGAACAACCCGCTGTCGGGTCTGACCCACAAGCGCCGCCTGTCGGCGTTGGGCCCGGGTGGTCTGTCTCGTGAGCGCGCCGGCCTCGAGGTTCGCGATGTGCACTCCAGCCACTACGGCCGGATGTGTCCGATCGAGACCCCGGAAGGCCCCAACATCGGACTGATCGGTTCGCTGTCGGTGTACGCCCGGGTGAACCCCTTCGGCTTCATCGAGACGCCGTACCGCAAGGTCGTCAACGGTGTGGTCACCGACGAGATCCATTTCCTCACCGCCGACGAGGAGGACCGCCACGTCGTGGCACAGGCCAACTCGCCCACCGATGCCAAGGGCAAGTTCACTGAGCCCCGCGTTCTGGTGCGCCGTAAGGGTGGCGAGGTCGAGAACGTCACGCCCGCTGAGGTGGATTTCATGGACGTCTCGCCGCGCCAGATGGTGTCGGTCGCGACGGCGATGATCCCGTTCCTTGAGCATGACGACGCCAACCGCGCCCTGATGGGTGCCAACATGCAGCGCCAGGCAGTTCCGCTGGTGCGTAGCGAGGCACCCCTGGTGGGCACCGGTATGGAGTTGCGTGCTGCGATTGACGCCGGTGACGTCGTTGTTGCTACGAAATCCGGTGTGGTGGAAGAGGTCTCGGCCGATTACATCACCGTGATGGCCGATGATGGCACTCGGTTCAGCTACCGGATGCGCAAGTTCAACCGTTCTAACCACGGCACGTGCGCCAATCAGCGCCCGATCGTCGACACCGGTCAGCGGGTCGAATCCGGCCAGGTGATCGCCGACGGTCCGTGTACGGAGAACGGCGAGATGGCACTCGGCAAGAACCTGCTGGTCGCCATCATGCCGTGGGAGGGCCACAACTACGAGGACGCGATCATCCTTTCCAGCCGTTTGGTTGAAGAGGACGTGCTCACCTCGATCCATATCGAAGAGCACGAGATCGACGCCCGCGACACCAAGCTGGGCGCTGAGGAGATCACCCGGGATATCCCGAACGTCTCCGATGAGGTGCTCGCTGACCTCGATGAGCGCGGCATCGTGCGCATTGGTGCCGAGGTCCGTGACGGCGACATCCTGGTCGGCAAGGTCACCCCGAAGGGCGAGACCGAACTCACCCCGGAGGAGCGACTGTTGCGGGCGATCTTCGGTGAGAAGGCCCGCGAAGTTCGCGACACCTCGCTGAAGGTGCCGCACGGCGAGTCCGGCAAGGTCATCGGCATCCGGGTGTTCTCCCGCGAGGACGATGACGAGCTGTCTGCCGGCGTCAACGAATTGGTGCGGGTGTACGTCGCCCAGAAGCGCAAGATCTCCGACGGCGACAAGCTCGCCGGCCGCCACGGCAACAAAGGCGTGATCGGCAAGATCCTGGCGCAGGAGGATATGCCATTCCTCACCGACGGCACCCCGGTCGACATCATCCTCAACACCCACGGCGTGCCGCGACGGATGAATATCGGACAGATCCTTGAGACGCACCTGGGCTGGGTCGCGAAGACGGGCTGGAAGATAGACGGTAAGCCCGAGTGGGCGGCGAATCTGCCCGGCGACATGCTGGAGTCCGGGCCGAACACCATCGTGTCCACACCGGTGTTCGACGGTGCCCGCGAGGAGGAGTTGCAGGGTCTGCTGTCCTCGACTCTCGCCGATCGTGACGGCAACGTGCTCGTCAACGGTGACGGCAAGGCGATGCTCTTCGACGGCCGCAGCGGCGAACCGTTCCCGTATCCGGTGACGGTCGGCTACATGTACATCCTGAAGCTGCACCACCTGGTGGATGACAAGATCCACGCGCGTTCCACCGGGCCGTACTCGATGATCACCCAGCAGCCGCTGGGCGGTAAGGCGCAGTTCGGTGGTCAGCGGTTCGGCGAGATGGAGTGCTGGGCCATGCAGGCCTACGGCGCGGCCTACACGCTGCAGGAGCTCTTGACCATCAAGAGCGACGACACCGTCGGCCGGGTCAAGGTCTACGAGGCGATCGTCAAGGGCGAGAACATCCCCGAGCCGGGCATCCCGGAGTCGTTCAAGGTGTTGCTCAAGGAGCTGCAGTCGCTATGCCTCAATGTCGAGGTGCTCTCCAGTGACGGTGCTGCCATCGAGATGCGTGACGGCGACGATGAGGACCTGGAACGCGCTGCCGCGAACCTGGGCATCAACCTGTCCCGCAACGAATCCGCTTCTGTCGAAGATCTCGCGTAGATCTCTCCGTAGTGATTGTTTTGTCTAGTCCCGCAAGGGGAAAGGGAGTTACGTGTTAGACGTCAACTTCTTCGATGAACTCCGCATCGGCCTGGCCACTGCCGACGATATTCGCAATTGGTCCTACGGCGAGGTGAAGAAGCCGGAGACCATCAACTACCGCACCCTCAAGCCGGAGAAGGATGGCCTCTTCTGCGAGAAGATCTTCGGACCTACTCGCGACTGGGAGTGCTACTGCGGCAAGTACAAGCGCGTGCGCTTCAAGGGCATCATCTGCGAGCGCTGCGGCGTCGAGGTCACTCGCGCCAAGGTGCGTCGTGAGCGCATGGGCCACATCGAGCTCGCCGCACCGGTGACGCACATCTGGTACTTCAAGG
>CALQLM010000355.1 GCA_943331415.1 Bifidobacterium breve | reverse complement strand
GAGCCGTTCGATGATCGTCACGTTCGCGGTGCCGCCACCCTCGCACATGGTCTGCAGTCCGTAGCGGCCGCCGGTGCGCTCGAGCTCGTTGAGCATGGTGGCGAAAAGCTTGGCACCAGTCGCGCCGAGCGGATGGCCCAGCGCGATACCGCCGCCATTGGGGTTGACCCTGGCCGGGTCCGCGCCGGTCTCCTTGATCCAGGCCAGCACCACGGGCGCAAAAGCCTCGTTGATCTCGACGATGTCGATATCGTCGATCGACAGGCCCGTCTTCTGCAACGCATACCGGGTCGCCGGAATCGGCCCGGTCAGCATGCGCACCGGATCGGCTCCGCGGCAACTGATGTGGTGGATACGGGCCCGCGGGGTCAGCTTGTGGTCGGCGACGGCACGCTCGGAGGCCAGCAGCACCGCGCTGGCCCCGTCACAGATCTGACTGGCGACGGCGGCGGTCATCCGGCCACCCTCGCTGAGCACCGGCAGCGTGGCCATCTTCTCCAGAGAACTTGCGCGCGGGGTCTCATCGACCGCGAAGCCGTCAACTGCGATGATCTCGTTGACGAAGTGACCGCCCGCGATCGCGGCGAAAGCCCGCTCGTGACTGGCCAGCGCGAAGCGTTCCATATCCTCACGGGAGATTTCCCACTCCTCGGCGATCATCTCCGCTCCACGGAACTGCGAGATCTCCTGATCGCCGTAGCGCTCCAGCCAGAACTTGGACTCATTGGTGGGGCTGGTGAACCCAAAATCGTTGCCCGCGATCATCGCCGAGGAGATCGGAATCTGGCTCATATTCTGTATGCCACCGGCGAGGATCAGATCGGCAGTGCCAGCCATAATCGCCTGTGCACCAAAGGAAATCGCCTGCTGACTGGAGCCGCACTGGCGGTCGACGGTGACGCCGGGCACCTCCTCGGGGTAGCCGGCGGCGAGCCACGCGAGTCGGCCGATATTGCCGGCCTGGCCACCGATGGTGTCAACACATCCGACGATGGCGTCATCCACCGCAGCAGGATCGACATCATTGCGTTCGAAGATTCCGCGAAACGCGTGCACTCCCAGATCGATCGGGTGGATCCCCGCAAGCGATCCGTTGCGCTTGCCCACCGGGGTGCGCACCGCGTCGATGATGTAGGCCGTGGAACTGGAGGCCATGGGAATCTCCTTAGTCGATTGTCAGTTCTCGGCGACAATGCCGCCGAGAACGATGGCGAGGTACTGCTGTCCGACCTGTTCGGCTGTCAACGGCCCGCCAGGCTGATACCAGCGCACCGACACCCAGGTGGTGTCACGGATGAACCGGTAGACCAGGTCGACATCGATATCAGCCTGGAAGTAGCCCTGCTCGATGCCCTCGGTGATGACATCGACCCACATCTTTCGCTGACGCAGGTTGAGTTCATCGACATAGCCGAACCTTGGCTGCGCAGAGAGTCTCTTGGCCTCGTCCTGATAGATGACGACCTCGGCGTGATGATGCTCGATCGCATCGAAGGACGCCATGAAAAGACCCCTGAGCCGCGCAAGCGGATTCGGCTCGGTATCGATGATCTGCTGGTAGCGCTCGAAAAGCCAGTCGAGAAAGCTACGCAGTACCTCATCGACCATCTCTTCCTTGGATGAAAAGTGGTGATAGAGACTGCCTGAAAGAATTCCGGCGGCATCGGCGATATCACGCACGGTCGTGGCGCGTAGGCCCCGTTCGGCGAACATCGCGGCGGCAAGTTCGAGCAACTCATCACGACGAGTCGCCGGCGGCGAACTCGGGGTACCGGTGGTCATGGGTGTTGGCTCGACACCGAGATCACTTCGCCAGTCAGGTAACTGGAGTAATCACTGGCGAGGAATGCGATCGTGGCGGCAATCTCCCACGGCTCGGCGGCCCTGCCGAAGGCCTCACCCTCAGAGAGCCGATCAAGCAGCTCGGTCGAACTGGTCTTCTCGAGAAACCTGTGCCGCGCGATACTCGGGGAAACTGCGTTGATCCGCACTCCGAATTCCACGGCTTCAATTGCGCTGCAGCGGGTCAGCGCCATCACGCCCGCCTTCGCCGCGGCATAGTGCGACTGCGAATGCTGCGCCCGCCATCCCAGCACGCTGGCATTGTTGACGATCGCGCCCCCGTGCCCGGCCTCACGGAAATAGCCGAGTGCCGCACGTGTCGCCCGCATCACAGAGGTGAGCGTGACGTTGAGGACGCGGTCCCACTCCTCATCGGTCATGTCAATCACCGGGGTCTGACCGCCAAGCCCGGCATTGTTGACCAGAATGTCGAGTCGGCCGAATCGGGCTGTAGTCGAAGAGATGAGCGCATCAACCTGCGCGGTTGACGTGACGTCACACACCACGCTTTCCACCCGGCCAAGACCCAACGCCGACAATTCCTCCCGGGTCTCACCCAGTCGGCGTTCGTGGTGATCGGAGATCATCACGTCGGCACCCTCGGCAAGCGCCCTCCGCGCGGTGGCCGAACCGATTCCGGTTCCCGCCGCCGCAGTCACCACCACAACCTTGCCGGTGAGCAGACCGTGGCCCTCGATTTCCTCCGGCGTAACCGCCAGCGACGTCACTAGCCCCTCGCTTCCCGGGGAAGGCCGAGCACCCGCTCGGCGATGACGTTGCGCTGAATCTCATTGGATCCGCCGTAGATGGTGTCAGCCCGCGAAAACAGAAACAGTCGCTGCCACTCGTCGAATTCGTTGTCCACCAATATAAGTCCGGAGCGGCCCTTGATATCAAAAGCCAATTCACCGAGATCCCGGTGCCAGTTGGCCCACAACAGTTTCGACACGTTGTCCTGTCCTGGTAACTCATCGTCCATGGTCGCCAATGCAAATGACCGCATGGTCTGCTACCCGGCCCAGGCCCGGGTGAGCCGCTCCCGGATCAACGGATCGTCAATGACGCCCGCATTCTTGGCCAGTTCGACGAGACCGGAAAGCTCGCGGGCATATCGAATCTGCTGGCCGAGCGTTGACACTCCACGCTCGTACATCAGCGTGCCCATGGCGACCCGCCAGCCGTCACCGGGCTCACCCACCACGAGGTCGGCGTCAGTGCGGGCATCGGTGAAGAACACCTCGTTGAACTCCGAGTCGCCGGTCAGCTGGACG
>CALQLM010000354.1 GCA_943331415.1 Bifidobacterium breve | reverse complement strand
TGGCCGGCATCGTCTCGGGTTCGGGACCGACCTGTGCATTTCTGTGTGCCTCGGCCGAGGCGGCGGTGGAGGTCAGCGCCGAGTTGGCCGGCGCCGGCGTGTGCCGAACGGTGCGGGTGGCCAGCGGACCGGTGCACGGGGCCCGCGTCGTGCCCTCAGACAGTGAGTGACTCCCGGAATCTGACACGCCCGCCGTTGAGCGAATGAGTTGGGCGTGATCTTAAGGAAAGCTTAAGATGAGTCACGGTGATCATCAGAGGCCAGACAATGCCGAACTGCGGATCGTCCACCGGAAACCGGGTCGGACGACCACGCGGCGGCCTCGCTGACGACGCATCACCGATTCGAGACCGAAAAGCTCCACAACCGTACGGGCGCGCCGCGTATGCGATGCCTCGCGGCGGGCGGAGCATAACTTTCCGGGCTAGTGCGCCGTTGGCGACGGCGAGCCGGATACCGAGGAGGTCGTCGTGAGCCGATTCACGGACAAGATGTTCCACAGTGCCATGACCAGTGAGAAGGGCATGGTGACCGGGGAACCCCAGGAATCGGTCCGGCACACCTGGCGTGAGGTGTACGAACGGGCCCGGTGTATCTCTGGCGGCTTGGCCGCCGCCGGGGTGGGCCGCGGCGATGCCGTCGGCGTCCTCGCGGGTGCCCCGGTGGAGATCGCGCCCACCGCCCAGGCACTGTGGATGCGCGGCGCGAGCCTGACGATGCTGCATCAGCCCACCCCTCGCACCGACCTCGAGCACTGGGCGAAGGACACCGCCAACGTCATCGACATGATCGAGGCCAAAGCCGTCGTGATCGGTGAGCCGTTCCTGGTGGCCGGGCCGATCCTGGCCGAGCGGGGCGTCATGGTCCTCACCGTCGAGGAGTTGCTCGCAGCCGAGCCCGTCGATCCGCTTGAGACTGAAGAGGATGACGTCGCCCTAATGCAGCTGACATCGGGCTCGACCGGCTCGCCGAAGGCCGTGGTGATCACCCACCGCAACATCCACTCCAATGCCGAAGCGATGTTCATCGGCGCCGGGTATGACGCCGATACGGACGTGATGGTCAGCTGGCTGCCCTGCTTCCACGATATGGGCATGGTCGGGTTCCTGACCGTTCCGATGTATTTCGGCGCCGAACTGGTCAAGGTCACCCCACTGGACTTCCTTCGGGACACGCTGTTGTGGGCCAAGCTCATCGACAAGTACAAGGGCACCATGACGGCGGCGCCCAACTTCGCCTATGCGTTGTTCGCCAAGCGACTGCGCCGCCAGGCCAAGCCGGGCGAGTTCGACCTGTCGACGCTGCGATTCGCGCTATCCGGTGCCGAGCCGGTCGATCCCTCCGACGTGGAGGACCTGTTGGACGCGGGGAAGCCGTTCGGGCTGCGGCCGGAGGCGATCCTGCCGGCCTACGGTATGGCCGAGACGACGCTGGCGGTGTCGTTCTCCGAGTGCGGCGCAGGATTGGTGGTCGACGAGGTCGACGCCGATCTGTTGGCCGCACTGCGCCGCGCCGTTCCGGCAACCAAGGGCAACACCCGCAGGCTCGCTTCCCTGGGGCCGCTGTTGCAGGATATCGAGGCGCGCATCGTCGATGAGGAGGGCAACTCGCTGCCGACCCGCGGTGTCGGCGTGATCGAACTGCGCGGAGAATCCCTGACGTCCGGCTACATCACCATGGGCGGGTTCGTTGCCGCACAGGATGAGGACGGCTGGTTGGATACCGGGGATCTGGGCTATCTGACGGAGAACGGCCACGTCGTGGTGTGCGGCCGGGTCAAGGACGTGATCATCATGGCCGGCCGCAATATCTACCCCACCGATATCGAACGCGCCGCGGGAACTGTCGCGGGCGTGCGCCCCGGCTGCGCCGTCGCGGTTCGACTGGATGCGGGTCATTCGCGGGAGACATTCGCGGTGGCCGTCGAGTCCAACGAGTGGGAGGAACCCCTCGAGGTGCGCCGTATCGAGCAGCAGGTCGCCCACGCGGTCGTCGCCGAGGTGGGTGTGCGGCCCCGCAATGTCGTCGTGCTCGGGCCCGGCACGATTCCCAAGACACCGTCGGGGAAGCTGCGCCGCGCCAACTCGATCGCGCTCGTCACCTAGCCGACACGAGTTGGGCAAGTTCTTCGTATCACCAACCGTGGACGAGGTTCTGCGCCGACTCCAGACCCGTCTCGATGAGCAATTCGATCGCGTCGGCAGCCTGTTCGCAGATCGCCGGCAACTCTTTGCGTTCGGCCGCACTGAAGTTCTCCAGTACGAAGTCTGCAGGGTCTTTTCGTCCAGGCGGTCGACCGATCCCAATTCGGACTCGCTGAAAGTCCTTGGTGCCTAATGCATTTGCGACTGAGCGCAGTCCATTGTGGCCGCCTTCGCCGCCGCCCAGCTTGAGCCGGATCTTGCCGAAGTCGATATCGAGTTCATCGTGGATGACGATCACGTCGGCGGGGGACACCGAGTAGAACTTCGCCAATGGACCAACATGGCGGCCGGACTCGTTCATGAAGGTCCGGGGTTTGGCCACAACGACAGGACGATTTCCCAGCCGGCCGGTGATGATCTCGGCGCCGGAACGTTTGTGCACCTTGAACGATCCGCCGAGGCGTGCCGCCAGCACATCGGCAACCACGAACCCGATGTTGTGACGGGTCTTCTCGTACTGTGGTCCGGGGTTGCCGAGGCCGATGACCAGCAGTGGCTCGGCCATGATCGTGACTGGGGCGTCGGTTTACTCGGACTCGGCCGATTCGCCTTCGGCCGCACCCTCGGTGGATTCGTCCTCGGTGGCCTTCTCCTCGGCCGCCTCGCCGCCGCCCTCGGACTCCAGGTCCTCGGCAGTCGGCGCCGCAACGACGTTGACCACGAGCATGTCGGGATCGCTGATCAGTATGACGCCGCTGGGCAGTTCGACCTGGCTCGCAAGAATCTGGGTGCCCTCCTCGACACCCTCCACCGAGACCGTCAGACCCTCAGGAATCGACAGTGCCTCGGCCTCGATCTCAATCGCGCTCGCGTCCTGGGTGACCAGGGTGCCGGACGCCGCCTCGCCTTCGATGGTGACGGCGACCTCGACGGTCACCTTCTCGCCGCGACGGATCACGATCAGGTCGACGTG
>CALQLM010000353.1 GCA_943331415.1 Bifidobacterium breve | reverse complement strand
TGTCAATCACCACCTCGGGGTTTGATTCTTTTTCCAGCACCCGATTCTGCACAACGACAGTGAAGTAGAACAGCACCGAGATGATCAGGAAGGGGACTACGGTCAGCACTAGTTCCAGCGGCATGTTGTAGCCGAACTGCGGGGGCAACTCGTTCTGGCCCTTCTTCCTGCGATGGAAGGCAGCCGTCCAGAACATCAGAGCCCACACGATCACGCCCACCACCAGGGCGGCGATCACCGAACCGAGCCACAGATCGCGCATGAGGTGGGCCTCCGGGGTGACGCCGTTGGGCCATCCCAGACCAAACACGTGCCGCCAGCTGCAGCCGCTGAGGGTCACCGCTAGCGCTGCGAACGTGACGATCATCGCCGCGGTTCGACGCCGGCGCGAACGGGTCGGGGTAAGGCTGATCCCGCGTGGGGTCACCTTGGCACCTCCTGTGTCACAAGCTGGGCCGATGGTCTCGAACGACCCGGTGGCTGGCACCGGACAGGAGTCACCCGAACACGCATCTGCACCCGAATACTACGCAGCGTAGACCACCAATGAACAGCAAGCCGACACACCTCGCGATTCAGCCGGTGACGAGTTCGGGCCAACCCCGGAGTTCGGGCATACTAGGCCGGGTGTGCGGACTGCTTGCGCTGGTAGGACGTGCTGCGGGCAGCGTCACCGAACACACCGTTGAGGCCGTGGCCGGAGCATCGCACCTGATGCGACACCGAGGCCCGGATGAGCCCGGCACCTGGTCCGATGCGACCGCGACCACGCCGGGCACAGTGGTCGCGGGCTTCAACCGGCTCTCCATCATCGATATCGCCCACTCACATCAACCATTGCGCTGGGGTCCGCCGTCCGCGCCCACCCGGTATGTGTTGGTCTTCAACGGCGAGATCTACAACTACCTGGAATTGCGGGCCGAACTCGCCGCACAGCACGGGGCCACCTTTGCCACCGATGGTGACGGTGAGGCCATCGTCGCCGCCTACCACTACTGGGGCGTCGAGGCATTGGGTCGTCTGCGGGGCATGTTCGCCTTCGCCCTCTGGGATACCGAGCGCCGGGAGTTGTTCTGCGCGCGCGACCCGTTCGGTATCAAGCCGCTGTTCATGGCGACCGGCCCGGGCGGCACCGCGGTGGGCAGCGAGAAAAAGTGCCTACTCGACTTGGCCGCCGGTCTGGGTCTGGACCTCGGTATCGATGAGCGTGCCCTGCAGCACTACACGGTTCTGCAATATGTCCCCGAACCCGAGACGCTGCATCGGGGTGTGCGCCGGCTGGAGTCCGGAAGCTATGCGGTGATCCGCCCAGGGTGTGCGCCAGAGGTGAGCCGCTATTTTCGACCACGCTTCACCGCGGTGGGGTTCCGTAGCGGCAGCGAGCAGGCCCGCTACGACGAGATCACCGAGGTGCTTGAGGATTCGGTGGCCAAACACATGCGCGCGGATGTCACCGTCGGGGCGTTCCTGTCCGGTGGCATCGACTCCACCGCCATTGCCGCGCTGGCGATCCGGCACAATCCGCGGCTGATCACCTTCACCACCGGCTTCGAGCGCGAGGGCTTCTCGGAGGTAGATGTGGCCGCCGCGTCCGCAGAGGCGATCGGCGCCCGCCACATCACCAAGGTGGTCAGCCAGTCGGAGTTCGTCGCCGCACTGCCGGAGATCGTCTGGTATCTCGACGAACCGGTGGCCGATCCCGCACTCGTGCCGCTGTTCTTCATCGCCCGGGAGGCACGCAAACACGTCAAGGTCGTACTGTCAGGAGAGGGTGCCGACGAGTTGTTCGGCGGCTACACCATCTACCGGGAACCGTTGTCGCTCAAGGGATTTGACTTTCTGCCCCGACCGATTCGCAGATCCTTGGGCAGGGCGTCCCGGCCTCTGCCGGAGGGTATGCGCGGCAAGAGCCTGCTACACCGCGGGTCATTGACGCTCGAGGAGCGCTATTACGGCAACGCGCGAAGCTTCTCCGACGAGCAACTTCAGGCAGTGCTGCGCGACTTCAATCCGGCCTGGACCCACACGGATGTGACCGCGCCCATCTACGCCGAGTCCGAGGGCTGGGATCCGGTCGCCCGGATGCAATACCTGGACCTGTTCACCTGGCTGCGCGGGGACATCCTGGTCAAAGCGGACAAGATGACGATGGCGAACTCACTGGAGTTGCGGGTTCCCTTCCTCGACCCGGAGGTGTTCGTGGTGGCCTCCCGGTTGCCGTTCGACCAGAAGATCACCCGCACCACCACCAAGTACGCCCTGCGCCGCGCGCTCGAGCCGATCGTGCCGGCGCATGTCCTCAACCGCGCAAAACTGGGTTTCCCGGTGCCGATTCGACACTGGCTGCGCGCCGGGGAGTTGATGGACTGGGCCTACGGCATGATCGACGTCTCCGCCGCCGGCCATCTGATCAACCTCACCGCGGTGCGCGCCATGCTCGACGAACACCGACTCGGCGGGGCCGATCACAGCCGACGGCTCTGGACCGTGTTGATCTTCCTACTCTGGTACGCGATCTTCATCGAACACAGCGTGGTGCCGCAGATCAGCGAACCGCACTCTCCAGTTCAGATCTAAGGCCGGTTCAGATCTAAGGCCGGTTCAGATCTAAGGCCCATCACGCCAGAGCCGCGGTGATTTCGGCGGCGGCAGCGGCGCCGTAGGCATCGGCCAGTCGGGTAGCGGCGGTCTGCATGTTCCACGTCCAGTTCTGGGTGCCGGTGGTTTCCAGCACCAGCACCGCCACTCGCGAGCCCACCGGCGCCGAGCGTTCCAGATCCAGCCCGGCCCCGCGGCCGGTGAGGAACCCGGCCCGGAACGCATCACCCACGCCGGTCGGATCGACCTGCGCGGTCTCGGGAACGACCCCGACATGCAGCCTGGTTCCGTCGGCGCTGATCAGATCGACGCCATCGGCCCCCAACGTGGTGACCCGCAGCCCCACCTGGGCGAGCACGTCGGCATCAGTCCAGCCGGTCTTGGACAGCATCAGATCCCACTCATAGTCGTTACTGAACAGGTAGGTGGCACCGTCGACGAGCCGGGTGATTTCCTCCCCACTCAGCCGAGCCAGTTGCTGCGAGGGATCCGCGGCGAACGCCAAACCCAGCTGCCGGCATTC
>CALQLM010000352.1 GCA_943331415.1 Bifidobacterium breve | reverse complement strand
CAGACTCTCGAGATTACGGTGCGCGATCCGTGGTTCGGCGTACTTGGCGGCGATCACCTCCCCCTGCTCCGTGAGTCGGAGAGATCCGTTGACGGCACCCGGGGGTTGAGCGAGGATCGCCTCGTAGCTGGGGCCGCCACCGCGACCCACCGTCCCACCGCGCCCGTGAAAGAGCCGCAACCGGATTCCGGTCTTACGAGCCGACTCGACCAGATTCAACTCCGCGCGATAGAGCGCCCAGTTCGCGGCCAGATAACCGCCGTCCTTGTTGGAATCGGAGTAACCCAGCATCACTTCCTGGGTGTCGCCCCGGGCATGTGCCACCGATCGGTAGAGGGGCAGGGCAAGTGCAGCCTCGAAAATGGCCGCACCACGTTGCAGGTCGTCAATCGTCTCGAAGAGCGGCACGATACCCACCGGCGCGTATGGCGCCGGCCCCGAGATATCGAGCAGCCCGGCTTCTTTCAACAGCAACGCGGCCTCGAGCATGTCCGAGACCGACTGGCACATCGAGATGATGTAGGTGGGCACCGCGGCTGGGCCGAGCATCCGGACCGCCCCCGCCGCGGCGAACACGATATCGAGTTCTTTGCGGGCAAGTTCAGACAGTTCGGCATCATCGCGGATCAAGGGGCGACGCGTGGAGAGCTCGGCAACCAACACCGCTACCCGTTCCGGCTCCGCCAGCGCGACATAGTCAGAGTGGACACCGGCCCAGGCCAGAAGTTCGGCCACCACCTGTTCGTGGGTTTCGGAGTTCTGCCGCATATCCAGACCACACAGGTGGAATCCGAAGGCCTCAACCGCGTCAGTGAGGCGAACCAATCGGTCATCGGCGAGAAGTGCACTGCCGTTGGCCCGCAGCGAGGCATCGATGACACCGAGATCAGCGAGCATCTCATCGGAATTGCGGTAGGGCGGTAGCCCGAGATCCAGAACGTGTTCAGGTGCCCTGTCCAGGATCTCGACGGCCGTCGCTGTCAGCCTGCCGCGGATGACCCGCACCGCTCGGCGGTAGGGCTCATCATTGCGGGCCGGATCAGCATAAGTCGATGCCAGGACGTCGAGATCTCCGCCGATCGCCACCAACCTGGCCGACATCGACAGTTCCTGTTCCAATACGATCAGTTCGTCAAAGTAATACGTCAATGCCGTATCGGCGGCTCGTCCGGTAGCACGTTTGACCACCTCAGCTGTCACATTCGGATTGCCATCGCGGTCACCACCGATCCAGGATCCCGGCCGTACGATTGGCTGGTCCAGCAGTCCGACATCAGGCCACCGGCTGCGCAGCGCGTCCCGCACCGCGGCGTTAACCTTGGGGATCACCTCGAAGAATGACGCCGGGTAATAGCGCAGGCCGGATTCGATCTCGTCTTGGATCTTTAAGCGCGACAACCGGATCAGCGCGGTCTGCCACAGTGTGAGAATCTGGCGTCGTAGCTCCGTCTCAATTGCCCGACCATCTTCAGTCTGATCCTGCCCGTGCAGCCGCAACCGCATGAGCCTGGTGATGTGGTTTTGGGTGTCGAAGACGGTGCGGCGACGGGTCTCAGTCGGGTGTGCCGTGATCACCGGTGAGACCAGCGCTCCGCGCAGGGCCTCGGCCACCGTCTCGGCGTGCAATCCGGCACTGTCGAGTTTGCGATACGTCGCAGCGAGGGTGCTATCGGCCGGTGCCTCGCCGGCGGCGACGTGGACTGCGCGCCGACGCTCGCGGTGGATGTCTTCGGCGACATTGGCCAGCAATGCGAAGTGGCTGAACGCACGGATCACCGGGATGGCCTGGTGGATGTCGATACCGTCGAATAGGCGCGTCATCTCGGCCCGGTCGATCTCCGACCGGCGCACCCGGAATGATTCGACTCGGGCCTTTTCGACGAGCGCGAAGACCTGATCGCCACTCTGTTCGCGGACGGTATCGCCGAGCATCGCGCCGAGCAGCCGGATGTCCTGGCGCATCGGCTCGGTGGCTTCCCGGCCGACTTTGGTTCGGTAGACCTCGCCGATCGGCTCGAGCGTCACATCGGGGTCAGCGGGCATACCGTCAAGTATCAGTGCGGACGGCCACCCGCGCAGAACGAGGCCTCAGCGAACCGCCGGGTCAGGAATACTTCAGCTGCAGGGCGATGCCGATGATGGCGACCAACCAGATGCCGGTCACGAACAGCGTGAGCCGGTCCAGGTTCTTCTCGACCACGGTCGACCCCGAGAGACTGGACTGAACGCCACCGCCGAACAGCGACGACAGACCACCGCCCTTGGCGCGGTGCAGCAACACCAGCAACACCAGCAGGAGGCTGGTGATCACCAGCAGGATCTGAAGGCCGAAAACCATGGTGCCAGGATACCCGGTTGCGGTCCGGATCAGGGAAGCGGTCCACCTGCGGCGATGGCAGACAGCGTGGCGAACTGCTCGCCTTCCAGCGAAGCGCCACCTACCAGTGCCCCGTCCACATCGGGCTGAGCGACGATCTCCCCCACGTTCTTGGCGTTGACCGAACCGCCATAGAGGACTCGCACACCCTCGGCGATCGCCGGCGAGGCCAAGTTCGCCAACTCGGCGCGGATGGCCCCGCACACCTCTTGGGCGTCAGCGGCGCTGGCCACCCGACCGGTGCCGATCGCCCACACCGGTTCGTAGGCGATCACCACGCTGGTCAGTTGCTCATTGGTCAGACCGGCCAGTGATCCGCGCAGCTGGGCGACGTTGTGCTCGACGTGATTGCCGGCCTCGCGTACATCGAGGTGCTCGCCGATACACACGATCGGGGTGAGCCCGTGCCGGAACGCCGCG
Organism: Bifidobacterium breve; assembly: GCA_943331415.1. GTDB lineage: Bacteria > Actinomycetota > Actinomycetes > Mycobacteriales > Mycobacteriaceae > Mycobacterium. The sequence goes on along the minus strand of CALQLM010000352.1, from coordinate 345 downwards.
GCGGCTTTGGCGGCCACCAGTGCGTCGTCCTCATGGTGGTAGGTGCGCCGCTCCGAGTGGCCGACAACAGCGAAGGTACAGCCGAGCTTGGCCAGGAACGCACCACTGATCTCGCCGGTGTACGCGCCGGAATCGTGCTGCGACAGATCCTGCGCACCGTAGGTGAGCCGCAACCGGTCGCCGTCGACCAGCGTTTGCACGCTGCGGAGGTCGGTGAACGGCGGGATGACCGTGACGTCGACCTTGTCGAAGTACTTGTCAGGAAGCGCGAAGGCGATCTTCTGCACCAGTGCGATGGCCTCGAAGTGATTGAGGTTCATCTTCCAGTTGCCAGCGATCAGCGGT
>CALQLM010000351.1 GCA_943331415.1 Bifidobacterium breve | reverse complement strand
CGGAATCTTCGCGGCGGTGGTCATCGCAGTGGCCGCACTCCTCGGCCACGTCATGTTCGGGGTGTTCTTCGGCCTGGGGCTCGTCCTCGGCCTCGTTAATGCCCTGCTCGTGCATCGGTCGGTGGCCTTCATCACCGCCATCGGCCTGACCGTCGCCTACTTCTTCCGGGCGCGCGGCGGCCTGGGTGTGGTTTTCGGCCTGGCGGCGTTCCAGATCGTGCTGGTGCTGAGCACCGCCCTGCCGGTGTGGAAGAAAATCCGCACCGGTGAACCCGACGACTCACCGGTTGGCCAGACGGGTCCGGCCATTCCTGCCTCAATCGCCGACGACATGTTCAAGGATTGACCACTATGACCGAACGGATCCTCGCCGAGGGCGCGATAGAGGTCGGCCACCACACCACGGCCACCTGGTTGGGTATGACCGTCAACACCGACACGGTTCTGGCCACTGCGATCGCGGCCGTCATCACCATCGCGCTGGCGTTCTTCCTGAAAGCCAAGGTGACCTCGACGGGAGTGCCCGGCGGGGTGCAGCTGTTCTGGGAAGCCATCACCATCCAGATGCGCAGTCAGATCGAGGGCGCGATCGGCATGAAGATCGCCCCGTTCGTGCTGCCCCTGGCGGTGACGCTGTTCGTCTTCATCCTGATCTGCAACTGGATCGCGGTTCTGCCGGTGCAATACGGCACCGCCGACGGCGGGACCCACGAACTGCTCAAACCGCCGGCCTCGGATATCAACTTCGTGCTGGCACTCGCGCTGTTCGTGTTCATCTGCTACCACGCGGCCGGCATCTGGCGGCGTGGTCTGATCGGCCACCCGATCAAAGTCCTCAAGGGCCACGTGGCGTTCCTGGCGCCGATCAACCTCGTCGAGGAAATCGCCAAGCCGATCTCGCTATCTCTGCGACTTTTCGGCAACATCTTCGCGGGCGGCATCATGGTGGCGCTCATCGCGCTATTCCCGCCGTACATCATGTGGGCACCCAACGCGATCTGGAAGACCTTCGACCTGTTCGTCGGTTTGATCCAGGCGTTCATCTTCGCCCTGCTCACCATTCTGTACTTCAGCCAGTCCATGGAACTGGATGAGGAGCACCACTAAAGCGACTCGTTCGACCCACGAACCACCCACAGCACTGGTAGCAGCCCTACCAGCAATCAAGGAGGAGAAGGAATGGCAGACCCACAGATCGTTGCCGGCGCCCTGATCGGCGGCGGACTCATTCTGGGCGGCGGCGCCATCGGCGCCGGTATCGGCGACGGTATCGCCGGTAACGCCCTGATTTCTGGCATCGCCCGCCAGCCCGAGGCACAGGGACGGCTGTTCACCCCGTTCTTCATCACCGTCGGTCTGGTGGAAGCGGCCTACTTCATCAACCTGGCGTTCATGGCGCTGTTCGTTTTCGCCACGCCTGGCGCGTCCTAGTCGGCTATGGGGGACTTCAGCGTCACCGTGTTGGCGGCTGAGGAAGCCGGCACCAGTAACTTCCTCATCCCCAACGGCACCTTCTTCTTCGTGCTGGCCATCTTCTTGATCGTGCTCGGCGTGATCGGCAAGTTCGTCGTGCCTCCGATCCAGAAGGTGTTGGGTGAGCGCGAGCGGATGATCGCCAAGACCGCCGAGGACAACCGCCGGGCTCTCGAGCAGGAGGCCGCCGCTGAGGCGGACTACCGCCGTGAACTGGCAGTGGCCCGCACTGAGTCTTCGGCCATCCGTGACGAGGTTCGGGCGACCGGCCGTGGCGCGCTGGACGAGATGCGTGCGCACGCCAATGACGAAGTCTCCGGGGTGCTGCAAGAGGCCAACGACGAACTCAAACTGGCCAGCGACGCGATCTCCGGTGATCTGCGGTCATCGGTGGACACCTTGTCCGCAACGCTGGCCAGCCGGGTGCTCGGTGTCGAGGTATCCGGCGCGTCGACGGCTGCGGGACGGTAGACGATGTCGACATTCATCGGTCAACTCATCGGTTTCGCCGTCATCGTGGGGATCATCGTGCGATACGTGGTGCCGCCGGTGCGTCGACTGATGGCGGCTCAGCAGCAGACCGTGCGCGACCAACTCGAGGAGAGCTCGGTCTCGACGCGGCGGCTCGCCGAAGCCGACCAGTACCACGCCAAGCGGGTCGCGGACGGTCAGTCCGAGGCCAGGCACATCGTCGACGAGGCACGCAGCGACTCGGTGCGGATCGCCGAGCAGTTGCGGACTCAGGCCGATGTCGAGGTGGAGCGGATCAAGGTTCAGGGCGGCCAGCAGGTGTCTCTGTTGCGGACCCAGATGATTCGGCAACTCCGGACCGATCTGGGCAGCGAAGCGGTGCGACGTGCCGGCGATCTGGTCCGAGCACACGTGGCTGACCCCCACGCACGGTCAGCCACGGTGGACAGATTCCTCGACGAGCTGGAGTCGATGGCGCCGGCGGCTTTCACACCGGAGATCGGGAACTCCGGGATGCGATCTGCAAGCCGTGATGCCCAGGCCGCGTTGGTCGAGCGATTTGACGCGATGGCCGGTTCGCTCAGCGGCGAGCAGCTGTCCACGTTGTCCGACGAATTGGCTTCGGTGGCCGAACTGCTGCTGCGTGAACCGATTCTGGCCCGCCATCTGGCGGAGGCGACCGGCGAGACCGACGCTAAAAAGGAATTGCTGGCGCGACTGCTCAACGGTAAGGCCGAGGCCAACACCATCGAGTTGCTCAACACCGCGGTGTCGGTGCGCTGGTCGGCGACCAAGGACTTCGGCGCCGCTGTCGCCCATGTCGCCCGGCTGAGCCTGCTGGTCCGCGCTGAGCGCGAGAATCAGGCCGACGAAGTCGCCGAGCAGCTCTTCCGATTCGGCCGCATTCTTCAGGCGCAACCCCGGCTCAACAACCTGCTCGGTGACTACTCGAAGCCGGCGCCTGAAAGGGTGTCGCTGCTGCGCGGCGTTCTCGGCAGTGCCAGCGGTACCAATCCGACGGCCAGTGCGCTGCTGACCCAGACCGTCGAGCTGTTACGCGGTGACCGTGCTGACGAAGCGGTGCAGGAGTTGGCTCAGCTGGCTGTGGCTCATCGTGGCGAGATCGTCGCCGAGGTTGCCGCCGCTGACGAGTTGAGCGATGCACAGCGCCGAAGGCTGGCCGACGTGCTGGCACGCATT
>CALQLM010000350.1 GCA_943331415.1 Bifidobacterium breve | reverse complement strand
TGCTCCAGTACGCCGAAGCCGCCGCCACCGATCGATTCCGGCGCGGCGGTGCTCAGCACGTCGGCGCCGATCAGCTTGCTCCACAGCATCGTGTCGAGCCGCTGGTCGAGGGAGTCCAGATACTTCTGATGCTGCGGCGTGCAGACCGACTCCACAATCGTGGCGACCAACCCGGAAAGATCCTTGGATGCTTCTGTTTTGGTGAAATCCATGGTGTTCTCAGGCCTTTCAGCGGTTCGCGCGGGGCAGGCCGAGGGCAGCCATGCCGATGATGTCGCGTTGCACCTCGTTGGTTCCGCCACCGAAGGTGAGGATCAGCGACGAGCGGTGCATCCGCTCCACCCGGCCGCGCAACAGCGCACCGGGCGATTCTTGGCGCAGTGTTGCCGACGGGCCCAGGATCTCCATTAGTAGCCGATAGGCCTCGGTGGCGAACTCGGTGCCGAACACCTTGGCTGCCGAGGCATCGCCGGCCGAGGGCGCGTCGTCCTCGGCGGACGCCAGCTGCCAGTTGATCAGCTTGAGGTACTCCACCTTCGCGTGCACCCGGGCCAGGTTGAGCTGCACCCACTCGGCGTCGATCAACCGCGCGCCGCTGGCGTCCTTGGTGTTCTGCGCCCACTCGCGCACCAGGTTCAGCGCGGTGATGATCGGTTGCGCCGAGACCAGCGCGACCCGCTCGTGGTTGAGCTGATTGGTCACCAGGTTCCAGCCGGCGTTCTCCTCGCCGACCCGGTTGCCGACGGGCACCCGCACGTCCTGGTAGTAGGTGGCGCTGGTGCCCGCACCCGCCATGGTGTGCACCGGCGTGTAGGAGAAGCCCTCCGCGTTGGTCGGCACGATCAGCACCGAGATGCCGCGATGCTTCTTGGCTTCGGTGTTGGTGCGTACAGCGAGCCACACGTAGTCGGCGTACTGGATCAGGCTGGTCCACATCTTCTGGCCGTTGATCACGTACTCGTCGCCGTCACGCACCGCGGCGGTGCGCAGGTTCGCCAGGTCGGTGCCGGCGCCCGGCTCGGAGTAGCCGATGGAGAAGTGGATATCGCCGCGGGCGATCCCGGGCAGGTAGAACTTCTTCTGTTCCTCGGTGCCGAACGCCATGATCGTCGGCGCGACACTGTTGATGGTCAGGAACGGAACGGGTGCGCCCGCGACGGCCGCCTCATCGGTGAAGATCAGCTGATCCATCGTGGAGCGGGCCTGGCCGCCGTACTCCTTCGGCCAGCCCAACGCCAGCCAGCCGTCGCGGCCCATCTGGGCGACGGTCTCGCGGTAGACGTTGCCGCTGCCGTACTCGCCCGCCGTGGACATCAGGGCCTCGCGGCGCTCCGGTGTCATCAGGGTGTCGAAGTACGCGCGGAGCTCGCGGCGAAGCTCCTCTTGCTCGGGGGTATAACTGATCCGCATGCGCCTGATCCTCCGGCTCGGTGGGGTCATCGGCTTCCCGCCGACTCGCCTGATTGATACAAGTTTTGTAACACGTTCTAGTCTTGGGGTAAAGAAGCCGCTACGGTCGTACCGTGGTGCTGCGGATTCCCGGGGTACCCCAGGAGGGGCTAGGAGGTTGTCATGAGGATTGCCGTCGACCGCGATCGCTGTGAAGGTAATGCCGTCTGCGTGGGGATCGCGCCGGAATTGTTTGTCCTCGACGATGAGGACTACGTGATGGTCAAGGCCGATCCCATCCCGGCCGACCAGGAGGAACTGGCCGAGCAGGCCATCGCCGAGTGCCCGCGCGCAGCGCTGACACGCAAGGACTAGAGGTATTCATAAAGTTGACCGCATATGCCTGATCGACAGAACGAGCCTGATCAACTGACCGATCTGTCCGGACGCGTCGCGGTGGTGACCGGTGCCGCAGCCGGTCTTGGCCGCGCCGAGGCCATCGGACTGGCACGTTCGGGGGCCACGGTGGTGGTCAACGATATGGCGCAGGCACTGGATGCCTCCGATGTCCTCGATGAGATCAGCACTATCGGGGCCAAGGCGGTGGCTGTGGTGGGTGATATCAGCCAGCGCTCCACCGCCGACGAATTGATCGAGTGTGCCGACGGCCTGGGCGGACTCAGCATCGTGGTCAACAATGCCGGCATTACCCGGGACCGGATGTTGTTCAACATGACCGACGAGGACTGGGACGCGGTCATCGCCGTGCATCTGCGTGGTCATTTCCTGCTGACCCGCAATGCTGCGACGTACTGGCGCAACCAGGCCAAGGATGCAGGCGGCCCGGTCTACGGCCGCATCATCAACACGTCCTCCGAGGCCGGACTCATGGGTCCGGTCGGGCAGGCCAATTATGGTGCCGCCAAGGCCGGTATCACCGCACTCACCCTGACGGCCGCACGCGCGCTGGGGCGATACGGAGTCTGCGCCAACGCGATCTGTCCGCGGGCACGAACCGCGATGACGGCCGAGGTTTTCGGTGCGGCGCCCGAAATGGCGGCCGGAGAGATCGACGCGCTGTCACCCGAACACGTGGTCAGTCTGGTGCGCTTCCTGGCGTCGCCGGCCTCAGCTGAGGTCAACGGACAGGTGTTCGTCGTCTACGGGCCGACCGTGGCGCTGGTGGCTGCCCCGACGGCGGAGCATCGCTTTCACGCCGACGGCACAGCCTGGGACCCGGTGGCTCTGAGTGACTCCATGCGCGCGTATTTCACCGGCCGCGATCCCGAGCTCACATTCGGTGCACGCGGGTTGATGGAGGACGAGGCGTAGGAGTCCGAGCGGACTAGCTCGACTTGGTGTCTGCCAGGGCGTTGAGGAATGATTGCGCCCAGCGGTCCAGATCGTGCGCCAAGACCTGCCGGCGTAAAGCCCGCATCCGTCGTCGGCCCTCTTCAGGAGTCTGGGTCAGTGCGGCCTCGATGGCGTCCTTGACATCCTCCGTGTCGTGCGGGTTAGTCAAGTAGGCCTGGCGCAATTCGGCTGCGGCACCGGTGAATTCGCTGAGGACCAACGCGCCGCCGAGATCGCTTCGGCAGGCGACGTACTCTTTGGCGACCAAATTCATGCCGTCGCGCAATGCGGTTACGAGCATGACATCGCTGGCCACGAAGAAGGCGATCAGTTCATCACGAGGTACCGACCGATGCACGTAATGCACCACTGCATGCCCGACCTCGCCGTACTCGCCGTTGATA
>CALQLM010000349.1 GCA_943331415.1 Bifidobacterium breve | reverse complement strand
GCACCATCGACGCGACAACCAACACTGGCTTCCCGCTCACCGTGACGGCTGGCGACGAGGGGGTCGTCGAGTTCAAGGGCGCGGTGGGTAGCGCTAAACCGTTGGGCGGCTTAGCGATCGACAGTGCCAAAAAGGTGACCGCCTCGGGCAATGTGTCACTCGACGGCAGCCTGGGATACTCCTCGGGCGAGGGACTTCAGATCGGGAGCACTGATAGCACGAGCAGCGTCGGGACCGCGAACTTCACCGGCGGGGGATTGATCGCCGGATTCCAGACCAACGGCGGGAATCCCAACGGCACGTGCAGCGACCAACGTCTCGGCGCGTGCGGTAGCGGTGTCGTTGTTAACGGCACACCGGGTGGGTCAATTCAAGGCTTCCTCATCGCGGACAACGCCTCCTACGGCATCTACGTCCCCGACTCGCCCAGTCTGACCTATACCGGCAACTACTTCACCGGTAACACCAACGGTGATGTCGGGCCGATTACCGCGCAGTAGGCGTTAAAGGCTGCGCCCCCGAGAGACAGACGACGCGTCAGCCAGTCAGGGAACTGTCACGCACCGGCGCGCTGAATGATCGCCGCCTGCAACTGTTCGAGGCGCTGCTCGCGCGGGCCCTCGAGTTCGACGAGCAGCGGGGCACCGGTGGCCGGCATGACATCGAATCGTCCGTCGCGGTAGATCTGCTTGAAGATCTCGTCCACGCTGTCGCGGTAGACGAGGTCGACCGGGCGGATACCGTCGGCTTCCATCTCCACCGGCCAGCGCGCCGATCCGGGAACGAACGCCAGGATGTCGAGGTGGTCGAGGGACTCGCGCACCGCGGGCACCATCGACGCCACGAACTCGTCGTCGATATCAGTGGTATGACAGTCGGCGGTGAATTGCGAGTAGGCGAGATAGTCCACTGGGGCGCGGTCGAAGATGACATCGGCGGCGCTGGTGGCGTAGCGATGGACGCGACTGATGTTGTAGTAGAGCTGAATGCCGTTGTGCAGGCGGGTGGAGGAGTCCCGGAAGAGGATCTCGTAGGGGCCGAAGAGCCCGAGCGCCCGGTAGGGCTCCTCCTCGCGGAGGTACCTGTCGTGCGCGGCCACCCAGTCATTGACGACGGTGGACTTGCCGAGTGAGTGGGAACCGGTGACAGCGATGCGCACGGGTTCGCAGTCTATGCAGCTGTCGGCGCCGGGTGCATCGAACACCGAGAGCACCGACGCCATCCGACGTAAAGTGTGGTGATGCTGCGCAAGATACTGCTGACCACTGCTTTTACGGCCGTCGCACTCGGCGGGGCGTCCCCGGCGGCCGCGGATCCCGAACCCGCACCACCGCCGATCCCCAACGCTTTCTCCTATATGCCGGTCAATCCGGCGAACTACACCGTCAACGGCGGCCGGTGGTTCGCCTTCGCCGGGCCGCCGGGAGTCGTGTGCGTCCTGGACACCATCAACGGCGAGTACGGCTGCGGCGGCCCGCTGCCCGGCGCCCCCGACGGTGCCAACCTGATCAGTGCGGGGCCGAATGGCATGCCGGTGTTCAGCACCAGCGAGACTCCCCAGTACGCCAAAGCTGGGGTGGTGCTTCCGCTGCCGCCCAACACCCGGCTCAGTTATCGCCAGGTGGCCTGCGGAGTGGACGACGCCGGCGTGGTGGCGTGCCTGAACACCCGTGATCAAGTGGGTTTCGTGGTCGGGCCTAATGGGAGTTTCGCGGCCTCGAATGCGCCGGCTCCGGTGAGCCCGCCGGCGGCCGCGCCTGCCTAGCCCTGGCGCACCGTCGGCGCCTGGGCGACCAGGAAACGCGCCCTTGTTATGGGATAGTCATTGTCACGGGAGATTCAGGCGACAGCGATACCGGCTTCGTCCTCGGGAGGGAATGGCAATGCGGGCAGCAGCGTCGGTGGGACGGGTCGGGGGTCTGGCCGTTGCCCTGGGCATCGGGGCCGCAGTCACCCTCGGTTGTGCCGGCACCGCATGGGCTGACCTGACTGATTCGGCTGAGTCGTCTTCGGTCTCATCGGCTGATTCGACGGGGTCGCCTTCGGACTCATCGGCCGCTCCCGCCGGTCACCGTGCACCGGCGAGTGCCCGCAGCCAAAAACCGGCACCGGCGCTGACCCGCACGGGCGGCCCGTCCGCCGTCGGCTCCGCGGTAGTGCCCGCCGGGAATTCCGCCGCCGCGACGCGCGTCACGTCACGTCTGGATTCGGCCCCGGCGCGCGCCCTTCGGGGCGCTGCCAGGACAACGGCCGCGGCCACGAACGTCGATCCCATCCGGGCCCGCTTCTTCAACGCGACGCCCACGCTGAGTTGGGCAGCCGATCCCATCCAGGGCGCCAACGGCGTTGTCACCGGCATGCTCGACGCGACCGACGCCGAAGGCGACCCGTTGAGCTTCACCGTCACCACTGCGCCGTCGAACGGAACGGTGGCCATCGGCACGGATGGCAGCTACACCTACACCGCGTATCAGTCGCTCGCCTATGAGGGAACCACCGACAGCTTCACCGTCACGGCCAGCGACGCGGGGGCCGGGTTCCATCTCCACGGAATCGCCGGGCTGCTGAATATTTTGACCTTCGGATTATTCGGTTTGAGTGGTCACACCGCCACGGCGACCGTTCCGGTGACCGTGGCACCCTGGCAGCAGACCAACTCTGCGCCGACCGCGACGGTCACCGTGGGTGCGGCCGATCCGACAACAGGCGAAGTACTGGGCCGCGTGGTCGGCAGCGACCCCGACGGTGACACCCTCACCTACAGCGCACCGGAGACCACCGCTAAGGGCAGTGTGACGATCGACGCCGGCACCGGTGAGTTCGCCTACATCCCGGACGCCTCGGCGCGCGGCCCCGAGGACAGTACCGACACATTTACGGCCACGGTCGCCGACAGTTATGGCGGCTCAACACCGGTCGTCGTCTCGGTCCCGGTCGCGGCGTTGGTGACGGATACCGCGATGGTCACCTACGTCTTCAACTATGTCGACGGTGCCGAGTACTGGACCGCCGACGCCATCAATGCGCTGCAGTTCGCGGCGGACAGGCTTGCGTCCTACATCGTGGTCAGCCGACCGGTGACGCTGACCTTCGATGTGGTGGGGTACGAAGAACCCGACGACGGCACCCGGGCATCGACGGGCAGT
>CALQLM010000348.1 GCA_943331415.1 Bifidobacterium breve | reverse complement strand
TGGCCCAGTATCGGATAGGCCCGCAGAATCGAGTGCCGGGTCTGCAGCAGGTCCCAGGTGCCCAGAGCGGCCAGAGCCGCCAGCAGTCCGGCCACGATCCACCACTCGTCGTGCAACCTGATCGCCATAAATGCAAAGCCGGCAGACGCCGCCCACACCGCAGCCACCATGAAGGCTCTGATCATCGCCATCCTCCCCGACGAGGATCCGTGCGACTTCTCGCCGCCCGGGTGGGCGAAATGCCCACGAGGCGACATTCTGGCATCACTTATGATCTCCAGATCAGCACTTGCGTCACACCCGTGCCGCGAATATCCCCGCAAGCAAGGAGAGTTCCGTCGCGTGGGTGAGCCCTCTGCCGATCTGCTGTCGCAGACCGCGCTGACCGCTGCCGTCGCCGCGGCCAGGGCCGCTTTCGCCGCGGCCGCCGATCTGGACGGACTGACCAGGGCCAAGACTGAGCATCTGGGTGACCGCGCACCGCTGGCCCTGGCCCGGCAGTCGATGGGCACTGTGCCCCAGGAGGACAGGGCCGACGCCGGCAAGCGGGTCAATGTGGCGCGGGCCGCGGCCCAGGCCGCCTTCGATGAACGGCTCGCGGCGCTGCGCGCCGAGCGCGATGCCGAGGTGCTGGTGGCCGAGACCATCGATGTCACACTGCCCTCGACACGCCAGCCCCTCGGGGCGCGGCACCCCATCACGATCCTTGCCGAGAACATCGCCGACACCTTCGTCGCGATGGGTTGGGAGTTGGCCGAGGGCCCCGAGGTGGAATGCGAGCAGTTCAACTTTGATGCGCTGAACTTCCCGCCCGATCATCCGGCGCGCAGCGAGTCCGACACCTTTCACATCGCCCCGGAGGGATCCCGCCAGCTATTGCGCACCCACACCTCACCGGTGCAGGTTCGCACCCTGCTGGCGCGCGAGCTGCCGGTGTACATCATCTCGATCGGACGCACCTTCCGCACCGATGAACTCGATTCCACCCACACGCCGGTCTTCCATCAGGTGGAGGGACTCGCGGTGGACCGCGGTCTGACGATGGCAAATCTGCGCGGCACACTCGACGCCTTCGCGCGTTCGCAGTTCGGGCCGCAGGCGCGCACCCGGATGCGGCCGCACTTCTTTCCGTTCACCGAACCCTCGGCCGAGGTGGATGTGTTCTTTCCCGGTAAGAAGGGTGGACCCGGCTGGGTGGAATGGGGCGGCTGCGGCATGGTCAACCCCAATGTGCTGCGTGCCGCTGGCATCGACCCGGACGAATACTCCGGGTTCGCGTTCGGCTGCGGACTGGAGCGCACCCTGCAATTCCGCAACGGTATCCCCGATATGCGCGACATTGTCGAAGGTGACGTGCGGTTCTCGCTGCCGTTCGGGGCGGGCGTCTGATGCGACTTCCTTACAGCTGGCTGCGCGACGTCGTGCGGGCCGGCGCACCCGGATGGGACGTGTCGCCGGCAGAACTGGAGCAGGCGTTGATCCGGGTCGGCCACGAAGTCGAGGACATCATCACCCTCGGCCCGGTCAGCGGACCGCTCAAGATCGGCCGCGTCACCGGGTTCGAATTCGCCGAGGCCAAGAAACCCATCCGGGTCTGCACCGTGGATGTCGGGGAGGGCACCGATCGCACGATCGTCTGCGGAGCAACGAATTTCGCCGTGGGTGACCTGGTGGTGACGGCACTACCCGGCGCAATGCTGCCTAATGATTTTCATATCGTCTCGCGCAAGGTCTATGGCTCGGTCTCCGATGGGATGATCTGCTCGGCCGCCGAACTCGGCATGGGCTCGGGTAATTCCTCCTGGGATCATTCCGGCATCCTGGTGCTACCGTCCGGCACCGCCGAACCCGGCGACGACGCGGCCGCCGTACTGGGCCTCGACGATGTGGTCTTCGATCTGGCCATCACGCCCGATCGCGGCTATGGCCTGTCGGTGCGTGGTATCGCCCGCGAGATCGCGTGTGCCTACGACCTAAACTTCGTTGATCCCGCATTCGATCCGAACGTGGTACCGGCACTGCCCGCTGAGGGTGACGCACTACCGGTGACGATTCAACCCGGAACCGGCGTCAGCCGATTCGCCCTGCGCGCGGTGACCGGGATCGATCCGACAGCGGTGTCGCCCTGGTGGTTGCGTCGTCGGTTGATGCTCTCCGGTATCCGGCCGATCTCCCCGGCCGTCGACGTCACCAACTACGTGATGCTCGAACTCGGTCACCCCATGCACGCCCATGATCGCAGCCGGATCCACGGCGCGTTCGCGGTCCGGTTCGCCACACCGGGGGAGACCGTGGTCACCCTCGATGACATCGAACGCACACTGGAACCCGGTGACGTTCTGATCGTCGACGACGTAGCCGTGTCCGCGATCGGCGGTGTGATGGGCGCGGGTAGCACCGAGATCGATGCCCACACCACCGATGTGCTCCTGGAAGCCGCGGTGTGGGATCCCGCCGCGGTATCGCGCACGGTGCGCCGGTTGCATCTGGTCAGCGAGGCCGGCCGACGCTACGAGCGGTCGGTGGACCCGGCGGTCTCGGTGGCCGCCATCAACCGCGCCTCGACATTGCTGGCCGAAATCGCCGGCGGCACAGTGGGGTCCGCGCTCACCGATTGGCGCGGGGATCCGCCGCGCACCGATTTCTCCCCGCCGCCGGTCCGGATGGCTGTCGATCTTCCAGACCGGATGGCCGGGGTGATCTACCCCGACGGCGCCACCGTGAATCGGCTGACACAGATCGGGGCGCGAGTCCAGGCTGATTCCGATCCGGCCTTCATCATCGTCACCCCGCCGAGTTGGCGACCCGATCTCGTCCAGCCCGCCGACCTCGTGGAGGAAGTTCTGCGACTCGAGGGTCTGGATGTCATTCCCTCGGTGCTGCCCACCGCGCCTGCCGGTCGCGGCCTGACGCCGGGCCAGCAGTGCCGCCGTGCGATCGGTAAATCGCTCGCGCTGTCCGGGTACGTGGAGGTGTTGCCGACACCCTTTCTCCCGGCGGGGGTGTTCGACCAGTGGGGCCTGCCCGATCATGACCAGCGTCGCGTGACCACCACGGTGCTCAACCCGCTCGAGGCCGATCGCCCGGCGTTGGCCACCACACTGCTGCCCGCGCTACTGGAAGCGTTGTCCCGCAACGTTTCCCGGG
>CALQLM010000347.1 GCA_943331415.1 Bifidobacterium breve | reverse complement strand
TGGCTCGGTCTCAATCGATGGTGGTACTACTCGGTCATCGATGATGCTAACCGGCGAGTCCGCTCACGCACGTACCCGTCTTCGACAGCGCCACCTGCGCCCCGGCGGGCTAGGGGCCGCGACACGCGCGGAACACAATCTGTTGTGTTGGCCCGGGTTGTCGGACCCCAGGGGTAGTGTTTGGGGCCTAGCCGGAAAGCCGGTCTCATTTGTCGTGGAGTGGAGTTCTCGTGAGCGATGGAATCAAGCTGGTCGACCGTACGTCGGCGATCAACTGGAACCGGGTACAGGACGATAAAGACGCCGAGGTCTGGGACCGGTTGACCGGTAACTTCTGGCTGCCCGAGAAGGTCCCCGTCTCCAATGACATCCCGTCGTGGAACACCCTGACGCCGGCCGAGAAAGAGCTGACGATGCGGGTGTTCACCGGTCTGACCCTGCTGGACACCATCCAGGGCACCGTCGGCGCCGTCAGCCTGATCCCCGATGCGGCCACTCCGCACGAGCAGGCGGTGCTGACCAACATCGCCTTCATGGAGTCGGTGCACGCGAAGAGCTACAGCTCGATCTTCTCCACGCTGTGCTCCACGAGCGATATCGACGATGCCTTCCGCTGGTCGGAGGAGAACCCGAACCTGCAGCGCAAGGCCGCCATCGTGATGGACTACTACCGCGGTGACGATCCGCTCAAGCGCAAGGTCGCCTCCACCCTGCTGGAGAGCTTCCTGTTCTACTCCGGCTTCTATCTGCCGATGTACTGGTCGAGCCGGGCCAAGCTGACCAACACCGCTGATGTGATCCGGTTGATCATTCGTGATGAGGCCGTGCACGGTTACTACATCGGCTACAAGTTCCAGCGGGCGTTGGCGCTGGAGAGCGAGGCCCGAGTCGCCGAGCTCAAGGACTACACCTATGAGCTGCTGTTCGAGCTCTATGACAACGAGGTCGAGTACGCCCAAGACCTCTACGATCAGGTGGGCCTGACCGAGGACGTCAAGAAATTCCTGCGCTACAACGCCAACAAGGCGTTGATGAACCTCGGTTACGAGGCGCTGTTCCCGAAGGACGAGACCGATGTCAACCCGGCGATTCTGTCGGCGCTGTCACCCGACGCCAATGAGAATCACGACTTCTTCTCCGGCTCGGGCTCGTCGTACGTGATCGGAAAGGCCGTCAACACCGAGGACGCGGACTGGGACTTTTGACCCTTTCTTCACCTGTCAGGGTGAACGCGCGGTGAACTCGCTGGCGTCATAGTGCCGCAGCGACAAGACTCGGGCGTATGACCGCCAAGTCGCGTGTGGGTGCAGTGATCAACTGGCTTCGCGCCGGATACCCGGGCGGGGTGCCCGGCCCGGATCGGGTTCCACTGCTGGCGCTGCTGCGGGACACGCCGCTGACCGAGGACGAGGTCAAAGAAGTCGTCCGAGAGATCGCGTTGGCTGAAGCAGAAACCCCCGTCGAGCACCCCATCGACTACGACGAAATCGAGAAGTTCATCGAGGGCGTGACGCGCCATGACGCCAGCCCGGAGAACGTCAGGCGGGTCGCTGCCACGCTGGCCGCGGCAGGCTGGCCGCTCGACAGTCTCGACGACCACCTCACCGAGGGCTAGCGCCTAACGCAGCACTGGCTCTGATGCTCGCTGCGCTTACCGCAGCGACGACGTGCCTGGGTCCGATTGCGACCCCCCGCCGCTGCTAGCGCAGCACTGGGTCTGATGCTCGCTGCGCTTACCGCAGCGACGAAGTGTCGATCACAAACCGGTAGCGCACATCGCTGGCGATGACCCGCTCGTAGGCCTCGTTGATGTAGTCGGGTTCGATCACCTCGATCTCTGAGGCGATGCCGTGCTCAGCGCAGAAATCCAGCATCTCCTGGGTCTCGGCGATACCGCCGATCGCCGAACCACTCAGGCTGCGCCGCATACCGAGCAGTGAGAACACCGGCACCACCATCGGGTTCTCCGGTGCGCCGAGTTCGACGAACACACCGTCGAGGTCGAGCAATCCGAGGAACCGGCGCAGATCCAGATCGGCAGAGACAGTGTTGAGGATGATGTCGAAGGAGTTGCGCAGATTCTTGAACGTGTCGCGGTCGCTGGTGGCGTGATAGGCCTTGGCGCCCAAGCGAAGTCCGTCCTCCATCTTCTTCAGCGACTGCGACAACACCGTCACCTCGGCGCCCATTGCCGCAGCCAGTTTGACTCCCATATGTCCCAGACCACCCAAGCCGATGACCCCGACCCGGGTGCCCGGTCCGACCTTCCAATGCCGCAGCGGCGAATAGGTGGTGATCCCGGCGCACAGCAACGGCGCGGCGGCATCCAAGGGAAGCGCGGCGGGAATAGTCAGGACGTAGTTCTCATCGACCACGATGCTGCCGCTGTAGCCACCGTAGGTCGGTGTGCCGTCCTTGCCGACCGCGTTGTAGGTGCCGACGTTGCCGCCGCCGGTGCAGTACTGCTCGACGCCCACCTTGCAGTTCTTGCACTCGCGGCAGGAATCGACGAAGCAGCCCACTCCCACCCGGTCGCCGACGGAGAATTTACTGACCTGCGAACCGACCTCGGTGACGATGCCGGCGATCTCATGGCCGGGCACCACCGGGTAACGGGGCTGACCCCACTCGGCGCGCACGGTGTGGATATCGGAGTGGCAGATCCCGGCGAAGTGGATGTCGAATCGCACGTCGTGGGGCCCGACATCGCGGCGGGTGATCGTGGTCTTGGTCAGTGGTTCGGTGGCCGAAGTTGCGGCGTAGGCGTTAACGGTGCTCATGATCGGCAAGACTAGGCGCTAGGTGCGGGCGCCGAAACAGGGGCTGCCCTGGTTTTCAGGAGAGGAACGCCATGTCGCAGTACCTGGCCGGCAAGGTCATGATCGTCACCGGTGCCGGTAGCGGATTCGGCCGGCTCATCGCGCACAGGTGCGCGACTGGCGGCGCCAGGGTGGTCGGGGTCGACGTCAACGCCGACAACCTTGACGAGACCATCTCCGGTATCACCGCCGCAGGCGGCCAGGGCGTCGCCCAGGTGGCCGATGTCACCGATATGGCGCAACTCAAGGCCGCGGCCGCGCGTGCGGTCACGACCTTCGGGGCCATCGACGTGCTGGTGAACAATGCCGGCGTTATGCCGTTGGCGTTCTT
>CALQLM010000346.1 GCA_943331415.1 Bifidobacterium breve | reverse complement strand
GGCCGTGCCGATGAAAAACGCCACCGAATGCGCCAACCGCAGCTGCGCTCCATCAATATCGAAACGACCGGTCGGCATACCGTCTTCATCGCGTTCGACGACCCGCGAATGATCCGAGCCCATCCAGAAGATGCTGGGGTCCAGGCGTTCGATGAATGCCGCGCACTGCAGTCCGAAGATCAAGGCCGAGGTATGCGAGTGCACGTGCCATACCGCGCTATCCGGACCGAACCAGCCGGGATCGCCCTCCGGCCCGGCAAAGTCGAGGCCGCGGAAGAACTTGCTCCTGATATCCCGATCGAAGTCGGACCTGACCTTGTGCTCGACGAGCTGATGCGGCAGTAGCAGTCTCATTCCCACCGGCTCCTTCCCCGGAGCAGCAACCCCGGTTGCCTCTTCGGTGTCAAGGTAGCACCGCCGGGCGCCACCGAACCGGAACGGAGTGCGGTAAAACCCGCACCCAACGACACCCGGCCAGCCATAGTCGGAGCTGTGAGGCCTCAATTGCCATTTCCGCAGCCGCATCCGCTCCGTGCCGGAGACGAGTTGCAAGCTCTGCGGACCGACGGGCCGATCCACCGCGTCCGGACCCCGGTCGGCGACGACGCCTGGCTGGTGACCGGCTACGCAGCGGTGCGCGAACTGATGGACGACGACCGTCTGGGTCGATCGCACCGTTCGCCGGAGACCGCGCCGCGCAGCCGCGCATCGGCATTGTTCGGCGGGCCGATCGGTGACTTCGACGCCGAGCCGGCCGGGCATCAGCGGATGCGGTCTCTGCTGCAACCGCACTTCTCGCCCCGCCGGCTTCGCGCGTTGGAGCCCAAAGTGGAGGCACTGACCCGGGGACTGTTGGACCAGTTGGCCGATGACGGTCCGCCCGCTGATCTGCATGCGAAACTCGCCGGTCCGCTGCCAGCTCTGGTCATCTGCGAGCTCCTCGGCGTGCCGTACGGCGACCGGGATCGGTTTCGGGTCTGGGTTGACGCGGCCGCGTTCGACACCGACCCGGCCGAGTCCGGCCAGGGCATGATCGCGCTGGTGGATTACGGAATCAGCCTCGTCGCCAACAAGCGACGTCAGCCCGGTGATGACGTGATCTCGCACCTCTGTGAACACGATGACCTAGAAGACGTCGAAATCGCCGTCCTAGCCGTGAGCCTGCTGTTCGCCGGGTACGAGACGACCGTCGTGCAGATCTGGATGCACACCGTGCAGTTGTTGAGCGACCGGACCCGGTGGCAGGCACTGCTCGACGATCCGTCACTGATTCCAAAGGCGACCGAAGAACTCATTCGCGCTTCACTGATCGGCGGAGTGGGCATTCCGCGGTACGCGCGGGACGCCATCGACATCGCCGGCGTGACGATCGCCGAGGGTGATCTGGTGCTGTTGGATCCCGGCTCGGCCAACCACGATCCGGCGTTCTTCAAGGATCCCGACGTCATCGACTTTCGCCGCACCGGATCACAACCCCTGTCCTTCGGCTACGGCGGCCGGTACTGCCTGGGAGCCCCGCTAGCCCGGATGGAACTGAATTCCGTTTTCTCCCAAATGATCCCGCGGTTTCCAGATATGCAGCTTGCAGTCGATGTCACAGCTATCAGCATCAATACCGACGCATTGGGGTCGGGTCTTGTCGCCCTTCCGGTCACCTGGGGTGATGGATGAGCTCCGATGGGGACCCGGAACAGCGAATCGCGGAACTGGAACGGCCACTGCCCGCCGGTACCCCAATCGAGGCACCGCCACTGAGCGAGCCCCGCAGAACCGGCATGCGAGTCGGATGGATCGTGCTCGGGTTGCTGATTCTCGGGTTGATAGTCGGCGGCATCGCGATCGTCTCAGACAGGCGTGCGGCCAGCGGCGGTCCGGTGGCCGGTCCGTCTCCCACTGCGGCCCCGACATCCTCCCCCACTTCGACGGCGACCGTGTCGAGACTGCCGCCCGGCACAGCACTCAGCGTCGCCGGTGTGGGAAACCAGCGAACACTCGCCTGCAATAACAGCATCGTCAGTATCAGCGGCATGGACAACACCGTGGTTCTCACCGGCCGCTGCGGCCGCGTCAACGTGTCCGGCGTCCAGAACAGCGTGACCATCGATGACGCGGGTGCCATCGTCGTTTCCGGATTGAACAACAGGGTCGTTTTTCACTACGGCACACCGGAACTCAGCCAGTCCGGCTTCGACAACACTCTGGAGCGGGGCTGAGTTCGACTCAACCGACGGGTCGCACGTCGCGACCCAGCGTCAGTACATGAGCCGGTGATACGGGCATGCGTTCGGGAAGCCGGAGCCTGAGCATGCCCTCTTCGACCCGCCACTCCACCGGCTCGTCGAGTCCCAGGATCCGCACGGCGTCGACGTCGGTCGCATCAACGCCGCGGATTCCGAACTCTCGCTCGGGCAAGTCGAGCAGGATCGCGTTGACGGCACCGTCTCGTTGGGTGAACCGGACCGCAGTGCCTTCGGTGGTGGTGGCCTCGGCGATCACCCACGGCCGGGTCCGGTAGATCGCCTCACCGTTGATCCGCATCCATGATCCCAGTCCGCGCAGCGGCGCCAGCTGCTCATCGGGAATCCGCCCGAATTCATCCGGCCCGATACCGATCAACAGGTTGCCGTTCTTCGACACGATGTCGGCGAAGGATCGAACCAGTTCGGTCGTTGTGACAATGTCCTGGGGTCGCTCGTTGCGGTTGGCGCCGAAGGAATGTCCGACACCGCGGGTGGACTCCCACTTCTTGTCCTGGATCTCAGAGAACTGCGCGTATTCCGGCGTACGGATGTCGTAGTGGTGGTTGGCCGGGAACGTCAGTGACTTGTAGCTGTCGGGAATGAACGCCCAGAACCGTTGTATCGCAATTCCTCCCAGTCGGGCCAGGGCGTCAGTGACCATTCCCCGATGCTGCGTCGGTTCGATCCACCGGTCATTGATGACGCCGTCGGGCACCGTGTTGTAGTACTCGGCGAACAATGCCGGAAGGTCACCGCCGGCCGGCCAGCAGATGTCGTTCCACAGCACCGACGGCTGGTAGCGGCTGATGAGTTCGCGCACATGGGCATCGGCATAGCCGACGTAGCTGTCCGTGTGCGGCACCGCCAGAAAGCTATCGGCGGGGTTCTGCAAGAGAGCGTCGTTGTAGGGCCAG
>CALQLM010000345.1 GCA_943331415.1 Bifidobacterium breve | reverse complement strand
CGGCCGAACTGACCCGGGTCCTCGACGCCGGTGGCGGCACCATCCGGATGGTCACGCTGGCTCCGGAACGGTCCGGTGGACTGGAGGCGATTCGGCGCGTCGTCGATGCGGGCGCGGTCGCCGCGATCGGCCACACCGAAGCCACCTACGCCCAAACCCGCACCGCGATCGACGCGGGCGCGACGGTGGGTACCCATTTGTTCAACGCCATGCGGCCGATCCACCACCGCGAACCCGGCCCGGTGATCGCACTACTGGAGGATCCCCGGGTCACCGTCGAGATGATCGCCGACGGGGTCCATATCGACCCCGCGCTCTATCGACACGTCGTCGGTAGCGCCGGACCCGATCGGGTATCGCTGGTGACCGACGCGATGGCGGCTGCCGGTATGGCCGACGGCGCCTACCGGATCGGACCACTAGCGGTGGAGGTCGCCGATGGCGTGGCGCACCTTGCCGGCACCGACACCATCGCCGGCAGTACCGCGACGAGGGACCGGGTGTTCCGGTTCGCCGTCACCCATGGTGTCGAGGGCCTAATCGGCGGCAGGGCGTTGCATCGTGACGATGCCCTGGCACTGGCGGTTCGCCAGTCCTCGGTCAACCCCGCCCGGGCGCTCAGCCTTCCAAGCCCCGTGCTGCAACCGGGTACCCGCGCGGATCTGGTGGCGCTCGACACGTCACTTGTCGTGACGGCAGTAATGAGCCGCGGCGCATGGATGGCCGAAACGGTCTCAGGCGCCTAACGATTGAGTTTTAGCTCGGCATCGTCACGCATCTCGATTCGCCCCACGCAGTAAGGCTGTGCTCTGGTGGAAAGTGATGAATATTTCCGCACTCCGAAAACCCGGACTCCTTGCCGCCGCTGCCGCTGTGTCTGCGATGGTCGCCATTGGCGTGCCACTGGCACTTGCCGTGCCCACTGCCGCACCCCCCTCAGATGCTCAGGGCTACGTCGATTCGACAGCCCGTTGCGCCAAGCCGGACACCGCTGTCCTCTTCGGGACGACCGCGACCTCACGGGTGGCGATCTGCAAGACCGCGAGCGGTGAATTCGAATACCGCGGCGTCCGCGTCCGCGACGGCGCAAAGCTGATCACCGCGGCCTCGCAGACCTCCGACGGGGGCTACGTCATCGAGAACGACGGTGTGACCTACACGATCACCACCTCATCACTCAGCGTCAGCATGGACGGCAGTACTGTCCGCACCGAGTCCTGGACTGACTTCCACAATCCGCAGTCACCGGCGACGTCGGGAACGACCAAGTCCACCGCTACGTCGGCCACGACGTCCGCCACTACCTCGTCGAGCACGTCAGCCACCACGTCGGCAAGTGCGACACCGACGACCTCCGGCACCACAGCCGCATCCCCGTCTGCCTCACCGAGCACCGCCGCGGCAACTCCGCAGACCTCAGCGGCTCAGTCGAGTTCGGCCGTCCCGCTGCCACCGCCGCTGCCTGCCGAAGCCGGCAGCAGCACATCCGCACGCTGACCCGAACACCATGCGATTAGATCTGGTCGATGGCGCCACCGCCGCCACCCTGGCGCAGATCCTGCCGGTTCTGCTGTTGACCCTGGCTGTCGAGGTTCGGCGACATCAACTGCACCGCGCTATATCCCGTGTCCGCCTGGGCGCCTTCTTCGTGGCCTTCGGCGTCATCGAGACGGTATTGGTGCTCTCGATCGATGGAACTCTCTACCCGTTCCAGCCGTTCGACGCCGCCTCAGCGCTGATCATCTTCGCCGTACTCAACATCTTGTTCAAACTCTCGTTGTCCGACGCACCGGAGGAGCAGAACGCTGCCGACATCTAGCGGGTACTCCCCCGGAAGCCTTACGGGAACTCGATGTAGCGACCCGCTCCGGCAGCTTGGGCACGATCGAGAACCAGCGAACTGAGCGCAACGTCGTCCATGGCGATACCCATATTGAGAAACATCCGCCGTCCGGTCACCGGGACGTCGTATTCGCCGGCGACCACTGCGGCCAGATGCGTATCGGGTTTCGGCAGACCGAAGAAATACACCGTGTCGGCGACCGAGCCGTACTGGCCAAGGTCATCAACGCAATAGACGACGGCGTTATCAAACGCTGCCTGGGCCAGCGCATCGTCATAGTCCACCGGTAGCAGCAGTGCGTTCGGGTCAGTGTTGGCGCAATCGAGCTTCGGGTCCAGCGGGACGGTGATGGTGGTGATCACCAGATCCGCACCCGTCACCGCATCGGTCGGTGACGAAGCGGCGCGGGTAATCCGATCGCCGGCCAGGCTGAGCATCTCCTGGGCGCGGCCTCCGTTGCGGTCGTACGCCGTGACATGGGTCAAACCGGGGTGGACCTCCAACGCGACCTCAAGATGACGGTGGCCCTGCAGTCCGCAGCCCACGATCGCCAGGTGTTTGGGATCGCCTGGGACGTGGCGCATGGTCACCCCGGAGACCCCCGGTGTGCGCATCTCGGTGATCCAGCCGCCGTCGAGTAACGCAATGGGACGTCCGGTCTCGGCGTCATTCATGATCATGACGCCGTAGATATAGGGCAATCCTTTGTCGTTGTTCTGCTCATAACCGGCCACCCATTTCAACCCGATGCGATCCGAGCCGCCCAGGTAGGCCGGCATAGCGTGGATGAATGCGTCCTCGCGGGAGGTGACCTTCGGCTTGGGTGGGTTCTGCACCAATCCCCTGGCTTTTTGCTGGAAGGCGTCTTCCAGCACGTCGATGATCTCGGTCCAATTGAGCCCGAGTCCCTCGAGGTCGGCACGATTCAAGACCAGCATCTGGTTATCGCTCATCGAAAAACCATACGGCGATCATGGCGGTCGCCTGATCAGGGGACTCCGGATTCGTCCTCCAAGTGGCCCAATTGGTCGCTACCCGGGGTGCCTCGGATGTGGGAATCTCGAGTCGTGACGATCGGGGCCGACGCCGGGTTCAGTGACCGCCGCAAGGCTGCGATCCTGGTGATCTGCTGCCTGAGCGCGTTGATCACCGGGATGGATCTCACCATCGCCAACCTCGCGATCCCGTCGATTCGTAGTGACCTGGCGGCCACCGCCGCGCATGCTCAGTGGGTTATCGCTATCTACGCACTGGTCGTGGCATCGCTGCAACTGTTAGGCGGCGCAGCCGGGGACAGGTTCGGTCGGCGCCGGGT
>CALQLM010000344.1 GCA_943331415.1 Bifidobacterium breve | reverse complement strand
GCCGTCACCGTTGAGGGTGGCGCTCCCAGTGGCACCGCATCCAGTGTCCGCGTCACCCTGGAAAAGGTCGGCGACCGTTGGCTGGTATCGGGTTTCGATCCGGTCTAGGGCCGCACTGGGTTGTCTCTAGTGGGTTGTCTCTAGTGGGTTGTCTCTAGTGGGCTGTCCCTAGTCGGATTCGCCGACGCCGAACCACTTCTGTTTGATCAGTTCGTAGGTGCCGTCCTCGCGCATAGACAGCAGAGCGGAGTCAGCCTGCTTGCGTAACTCGCTGCCGTTGCGGAATGCGATGCCGTAGTCCTCGGTCTGGAAAATCGGGCCCGCGAGTTCCATCAACCCGGAGCCGTCGTTGACAACGTGATAACGGAGCACCGGCGCATCGAAGACCACCGCGTCGAAGCTGCGATCGACGATCCCGGCGTAGCACTGCTCAATCGTGGGTACGTCGTCGGCCTTGATTCCCAGAGCGCTCAGATATGTCGCCGATGTGGTCTTGGCGACGGTGCAGACCTTCTTTCCGACGAGATGCGCCGGGGAGGTGATCTGGTTGTCGAACTTCTCCACCGTCAGGTTGGCGGTCAGGGTCGCGGTGTAATACGCCACGAAGATGATGCTGACGAACGCCCACAGCACTGCCAGTGCCCTGCCCATCCAGTGCCGCGGAGCATCATCGGGCGCCGCGGCCAGCATGCCCAGGCCCCACCCGAACGACTGGAACACCCCGGGGAAGTACGACTTCGACACCATCGAGTCGGAGTGACCGCGTTCCACCAGCCAGATGATGTGGGCGGGAATCACCGTGAGCAGCAGTGCCGCCCCGAGCCACACCAGGATCGACTTGGAGAAGAGCAGTTTCAGGAAATCGATGAGACCGGGCGACGTGCGTTCGCTCGCGCCGGCGGGGATGCCGATCTGCACTCCGGAGTTGAGGATGGGCTGGGAGAAGTCGAAGGACGCAGTGCGCTGCGCGGTGATCGAGATGGCGCCGGCGGCTGCGTCGGCGCGATCCTCGGCGACCGCGTTGAGTTGATCGCTGACGCTGGCGACATCGACGTAGGTGATATCCCAGCCCTGACGCTTCGCGATCTGGTCGAGGATGTCGATGGTGAACCCGGACTTGATGTCGTTGTCGGTGGTGACGAACGGAGCCAGGTCGCGGGTCGCCACGGTGACGGCACTGGACTGTGCCCACGCGGGATTGGCCAAACCAGGAAGGGCGCCGATGGCTGCGAGCAGCAGTGTGATGACCATGACTGAACGCAGTCGTGCGCCCACGTGTGCGACCTTCCCGGCCGGCCGGTACGGCCGAACCGGAATCAGAATAAACGCGAACAATCCACCCGTTCCGGTAATGGCGCACGACACGAAACGGCCCCCGACGACTGTCGCCGGGGGCCGTTTCGCGGGCGGAATCTACTTCTGGGTGATCGTCTCGGTGAACGCGCCGCCACCGTTGTTCAGCCAGGTGATGGTGCCGTTCTGGAACTCGCTGATCCAGCCGCCTCCGGTCACCTTGGCGCCGCCGCCGGTCTGGGCCTCGTCGCTGGTGGGGAAGCCCAGCTTGCCGGCGGGGCCGCCCTGGGCGGTGTAGACCTTGAGGATCTCGCCCTGAACCAGATGCGCCCCGGTCGACGGCGAGGTGAAGATGGTTCCGTTGGTGAAGGCCAGCATCGAGCCGTCGCCGACTGTCTGCGCCATCGCCGTGGGCGCACCGAGTACCGCCTCGCCGCCCATCTTCTGATACGCCTCAGCGGTGGGGCCGTCCATCGATACCTCGCCCACGCCAGGCACATTCATCGTGGTGGGGGTGCCGTTGAGCACCGAGGACACGACGCTGGAGGCGGCACTGCCTGCGCTGCTCGCCGCACTGCCGGCCGCGGACGCCGCACTGCTGGCAGCCGTACCTGCCGCACTGGCGGCGCTGCTGGCCGCACTACCGGCGGCGCTGGCGGCCGACGAGCCGGCACTGGAGGCGCTCGATGCGAGGTCTTTGGCGGCGTCCTTGGTCTGCGAACAGCCCACGACGACTGCCGCGGCGATGGCAATGCCGCTCGCCGCGGCCGCGGCACGGGACCATGTGGTGTTCATATCTTGGGTTCTCCTCTGGTGAATTCGACGCAATGCGGCGCATCCGTCTGGCGACAACCTAGCAAATCGACGCTACGTGCCCACGAGTCTTTGACTGGTGGTTTCGGGATTATTGTCCCGGATGAGAAAAGAATGATGCGGCTGTGATCGGTGGGGCTGCCGTGGTGAATGAGACACACCTGATTGCACCCGATATCCCACTGGCGATGCATAAGAGCGGTTACGCTCGGCCCCGGTGCGGCAATGTCGCCGCCCGGGCGAGGAGCGACGATGCCGGCGCACACAATTGCCGAACGGACCGTTAAGGGTCCCAGCCTGCCGCCCGGGAAGACGCTGATCGTGCACTCCGCCGATGGCACCCGGCTGCACACCGAGGTGTTCGGCCGCCCCGACGGTTACCCGGTCGTGCTGGCGCACGGCATCACGTGTTCACTGCGGGTCTGGCACGAACAGATCACTGACCTCGCCCGCGACCACCGGGTGATCGCCTATGACCATCGCGGCCACGGCCGCAGCGGTGTACCCGGGCCGGCGTCCTTCAGCCTCGACCACCTGGCCGCAGACCTCGACGCGGTCTTGGCCGCTGCGCTGCGGCCGGGGGAGCGTGCGGTGATCGCCGGCCACTCGATGGGCGGCATTGCGATCAGTTCCTGGTCGGACCGTTACCGTGACCGCGTCGCCGAGCGCGCCGATGCGGTGGCCCTGATCAACACCACAACCGGTGAGCTGCTGGAGAAGATCAAGTTGCTGCGGGTACCCGGAGTGCTGGCCGGCGGCCGAGTTGTGGCCGCCCGCAACATGATCCGTGCCCTCGGTGGCGCCCCGCTGGTGCGTGGCGCCCAGCCCGGCAGTCGCCGCTTCATTCAGATGATGGCCGTCGGCGCCGATGCCGACCCCGCGCTGTCCCGGTTCCTGCACGAACTGTTCGCCGCCACCCCGCCGGCGGGCCGCGGCGCATGGGCGCGGGTTTTGGTCGAGGAGATGGGTCCGGAGCATATCGACCTGACCGGGCTGTCCGTGCCGACCCTGGTGATCGGCAGCACCAAGGACCGATTGCTGCCGATGAGCCAGGCG
>CALQLM010000343.1 GCA_943331415.1 Bifidobacterium breve | reverse complement strand
CACGCTCGGAATGTAGTGAACCTAACCCGTCGGTGAGGTAGATCGGGTTGAAGGCGATGGTCAAGGGTTCGCCGGCGAATTCCACAGCCAACTCCTCCTCTGCCGACCCCACACCATCGGCCCCGGCCGACAGCCGCAGCGCATCCACGCTGAACTCCATCCGCACTTGAGCACCGCGATCCGCAACTAACGCGACGCGCTTAATGGCTTCGGCCAATTCCGCGACAGCGATGGTGGCCATGGCCGTGTGTTCGGCGGGCAGTAGTTGCCGGAATTTGGGGAACTCATTTTCGAGCAGGCTGGTGGTGCTGCGCTTCCCTGCACTGCGCATACCCAGCAACCGGGCATCACCGACCGCGGACCCCGTTCCCAGAGCCAGATGCACATCGGAACCCGACGTGACCGCTTTGGCCGCCTCGGCGAGCATTTTCGCGGGCACCAGGACAGCCGCCTCGACGTCTGGAGATTCGGTGGACCACGTCAATTCGCGAACCGCGAGTCGGAACCTGTCGGTTGCCGCCAACACGACTTTGGAACCGGAGATTTCCACCCGGATGCCGGTCAGCATCGAGATCGTCTCATCACGGCCCGCCGCTACCGCGACTTGGCCGACAGCCTCGGTGAACAGATCCGCCGGCACGACACCGGTTTCAGCAGGCAAGGTGGGCAGGGTGGGGTAATCCTCGACAGGCATCGTGGGGAGCGAGAATTTGGCACTGCCGCAGGCCAGGAGCATCCGCGAACCCTCAACACTGACCTCGACGGGCTTCGCCGGCAACGACCTGGTGATTTCAGACAGCAGGCGGCCGGAGACCAATACCGATCCGGGGGACGCGATTTCCGCGGGTACTTGAACTTCGGCAGAGACGTCAGAGTCGAATCCGGTGATCGTCAGACCATCCTCGGATCCGGTGATGAGGACCCCGGCAAGGATCGGCCGAGATGGCTGTTTCGTCGGAAGAATGCGCGCAACCCAGGCGACGGCGTCGGCGAAATCCTCCCGCGCCAGACGAAACTTCAGGTCAGAGTCAACCAGGGTGGTTGCCACGTCAATAGTGTCCCTTCATCACGCCGGCGATGGCTGCCGAGAATTGCCATCAGATGCACAACCGTAGAGCGTTACGAGCGATCTTGAAAGCGAATCGTCAGGTGCCATAACGGTGTTTGACCAATCGCGGGGAGCCGGTGTGGAGAGGCTTTCCCCAGGGCCTGCTTTTAATGAGGACAATCTAGAGAGATAACAGCAGTAGTAATAGGGCCTGTGGAAATTGTTGGTGAATGTGTTGGTGCCCTGTTCGGCGGCCGTGCAGCGTTGTGAATGGTGTGTGCATGAACCGCCGGCCGATGTCGTCGGTGTGTGTACAACTCGGCAGTGTCCATGGCGATCGGGCGAAGTGGCCGTTCCATCCCGAGGGTTGTCCACAACCTATGCACACCTGATTCCTGTGACGGCAGATACTGAAGCGACCAAAGTTTTTTGGGCACCTGCTGCGAAATTCGGTCGTGCGGGCCGGAAAACTCAGCGCTTGGACCGCTGGCGGATCCTCGTGGTGAGTTCTTTGACGTGATCGAACACCTCGCGTCGATGCGCCATCTCGTTGAGGATCTTCTTCTGCGCGTACATCACCGTGGTGTGATCGCGGCCGAATGCCTGGCCGATTTTCGGTAGCGACAGGTCCGTGAGCTCGCGGCAGAGGTACATGGCGATTTGGCGGGATTGTGCCAACGCCCGCGTTTTTCCGGGTCCTCGGAGTTCCTCGAGAGTGGTGTCGAAGTATTCGGCCGTCGCGGCCATGATGACAGCCGCGCTGATCTGCATGGTGCCGGCATCGGCGACCAGATCGCGAAGGACGATTTCCGCAAGTGCAGTGTCGATCGGCGCCTTGTTCAGTGAGGCGAAAGCGGTCACCCGGATCAGTGCGCCCTCAAGCTCCCGGATATTGCGTTCGATGCTGCTGGCGATCAACTCGAGCACATCATCGGGAACGTCAAGGCGTTCCATCTGCGCTTTCTTGCGCAGAATGGCGATTCGGGTCTCCAACTCCGGGGGCTGAACATCGGTGATGAGACCCCACTCGAATCGGGTTCGGAGCCGGTCTTCGAGGGTGGCGAGTTGTTTGGGCGGCCGGTCGGAGGAGATGACGATTTGCTTGTTGGCGTTGTGCAGGGTGTTGAAGGTGTGGAAGAACTCTTCCTGGATACCTTCTTTGCCCTCGATGAACTGAATATCGTCGACCAAAAGTACGTCGATGTCCCGGTAACTCCGTTTGAAGGCCACTCTGCGGTCATCGCGCAGGGAGTTGATGAAATCGTTGGTGAATTCCTCGGTCGAGACATATTTGACCCGCATACCAGGGAAAAGACGCTGAGCGTAGTTACCGGCAGCGTGCAGCAGGTGGGTCTTGCCCAGGCCGGATTCACCCCAGATGAACAGCGGATTGTAGGCCCGGGCAGGTGCTTCGGCGATGGCCAGCGCGGCGGCGTGGGCGAAACGGTTGGACGCGCCGATGATGAAGGTGTCGAAGGTGTATCGGCGGTTGAGACTGGATTCGGCAGCATCGTCGGGCGAGTTCGAGCGGGGACGTTCGATGAAGTACCCGGGCCAACTCTCGTGAGCACTGGCCAGAGCCTCTCGGTCCTCATCGACCTCGTCAAGATCGGATTCTTCCGAGTATGAGTCGGTTACCGCCGCCGGGTGTCCGTCAGCCCCGTCCGCAGGCTCGATCCGCACACCCAGTTCGACGCGCTGCCCGAGCCGACGACTAAGGGCGTCGACAATGGGTGTTCGCAGGTGGCGCTCGATTTCATTCTGGACGAAGGGGCTGGGCACCGACAGCAGAGCGAACCCTTCCGCGATGGTCAGTGGTCGGACCAACTTGAGCCATGCTCGTTGCTGCGGCGTCAGGGGTGGGTCGAGAAGCGAGATATGGTGGCCGGCCGATGTGGTGGCGTCGCCGTTGAGTTCGGAAACGACCGAACTCCACACCGAGGCAAAATCGGAACCGGGATCATCGGTCAACGAAAGATCCCCCTTGCTTCACAATCAGGCCGCAATTCGAAGACTCCGCCCCGCAACTGTCCACATGGTTATCCACAGGTGTGCACAGGGCCGGGAGATCTCGTTGTCGCAGCGTATAGGCGATAATTGTCCGGCGGCAGGTAATTCGGAGAT
>CALQLM010000342.1 GCA_943331415.1 Bifidobacterium breve | reverse complement strand
CTTGGCCGCGAGTTCGTCGAGCGAGTCCACCCCGATCACACTGAGCATGGTGGACAGCGCCTCGGTGTCAAGACCGATATGGCGGGCGACGAAGCTGGAATCGGCGTTATCAGAATCGAATTCAGACACAGGACCTCCGTGATTCAAGGGCGGACGCGGCCGTCAGCGTGGCGTCCTCTCCCTCTGTCGTTGGTGCCTGAGAGATTCAGCGCGTCCCCCGGCGATCCGGGAAGGCGAACTTTTCCCCATGGGCGGGCGACCGCACGCGGTCACCACTTTCCAGAGGCATCGTGTCTCGTCGCGGTCCTGGTGCCTGAGAGATTGACGGAGAGGTGCTGCTCCTTCGGCGTCCGTGACTGGCGGCCACGGAACTCTCCCGCACGAGGTCGATGCGTGTCTGAGTCTAACGGACGGAGGGGCCTATCCGGGGATCGGCGCGGTCAGCCGATCTTGCGGTCGCGACTCTTGCGCCTCGAGGCCAACTCGTCCTCGGGGGCGGCGATCGATTCCCCGCCGTCGGCGCGCTCGCCCGGGAAGTCGGCGATCGCACCGGTGAGCTCACGCATAGCGCCGCTGACTGCGATACCGAACACGCCCTGACCGCCCTGGAGCAGGTCGACGACCTCTTCGGCGGAGGTGCACTCGTAGACGGTGGTGCCGTCGGAGAACAGGGTGATATTGGCCAGATCCTGAACGCCGCGCTTGCGCAGGTGGTCGACGGCGACCCGGATGTTGTGCAGCGAGATCCCGGTATCGAGCAATCGCTTGACGATCTTGAGAACCAGGATGTCTTTGAACGAGTACAGCCGCTGGCTGCCGGAGCCGGCGGCACCGCGAATCGACGGCACGACCAGCGAGGTCCGGGCCCAGTAGTCCAACTGGCGGTAGCTGATCCCGGCGATCTGGCAGGCACTCGGCCCGCGGTAGCCGATCAGCTCGTCGGGGACCGAGTCGTCGGGGAACAGACCGGCCTGAACGGGCTCATTCGGTTCGGCAACGCCGGTGGTCACAGCGAGATCTAGTTCTTCCTGACGTGGCGTGTCGCCCACGGTGCTTCCTCTCGCCGTTCCAACCAGTGGCCCGCTGACCGCCCCGCCGACGCCCGGGCCGCTCAGAACGCTCTGAGCATACGCCTTGACGAGTTACGTGCGTGGAAGTCGATCAACCAAAGTATGGCCGCCGCAGGTCCGGCCGGGCGGCATCCGGTTGGCGTGTCGGGGCCTCAGCAGCCCAGATGAGACGCATCCGTGATCTGGGCCCAAAAGCGAGGAGGCCCAGAAGCTAGGTGGCCTTGAAGTCGTCCGGCGAGACACTGTCGAGAAATTCCTTGAACTTCTCGACCTCGTCCTCCCGGAGCACACCGGCCGACTCCTCATCACTGTCGTCGGGCATCAGCAGGCCGACTTCGTCGAGGATGGCCTCCTCGACGTGGATGGGCACACCCATCCGCACGGCCAGTGCGACGGAGTCCGACGGCCGGGCCGAAACCCGCACGTCGTTCTCGAACACCAGATCGGCGTAAAAGGTGCCCTCGCGCAGATCGACGATGCGGACTTCCTTGAGCGAATGTCCAAGGGCGCCAATCACATCGCGAAAAAGATCGTGGGTCATCGGGCGAGGCGGCTCAACGCCCTGCTGCTCGAGGATGATCGCCTGCGCTTCGGTGTTCCCGATCCAGATCGGCAGATAGCGATCGCCGCTCGATTCACGCAGCATCAGAACGGGCTGGTTGGTGGGCTGTTGGAACTGGACGCCGATCAGCTGAACCTCAGTCATCGGTGCGACCTCCGCCCACGAGTAGTTCCGAACCAAGCCACGGTGAGTCTAGTCCTCAGCGATCCAGCACGTCGCGGACGGCGGACTTGATCAACGAGGTGTGCAAGGTGATCGCCAATGCCGCGACTTCCCTGGCCAGATCGTCGGCGCGGTCGCGTGCGCCGGTCGTGCCGGCCTTGCCGACCGGACCGGCGATCTGCGCGATCAGGTCGGACTGGCGATCGGCGGCGGAACGGAAGGCCCGCAGGTGGCGGGGTTCCACGCCGTATTCGGCCAGCGCAGCGGCGCACTGGGCGATCACCACCGCGTGCTCGTCGAAGAATCCGCCCGGACCGGTGGTGATGACCCCGGCCTTGCGCAGTGCGGTGATCAGGTCTTGGCCGACGCCGGACCGCTCCAGCAGATCCTCCCGGCTCAGCCGAACCGGCGCCGGCCCGGCGGGGACGCTGTCGCGAACCAGCTCGGACTCATCACCGACCGGGACCAACCGGGGGGCCGGATACACCGCGCCCTGACGCGGCAATTCACCGTCGGGTTGGCTGTCGAGTTGGGCCTTGATGATCTTCAGTGGCAGGTAGTGGTCACGCTGGGCGGTCAGGATGAACCGAAGCCGCGCGCCGTCGTAGGCGGTGAACCGGCGGTACCCCGAGGGGCTGCGCTGCGGGGTAACCAGACCCTCGGCCTCGAGAAACCGGATCTTGGAGATGGTGACGTCGGGGAAATCCGGCCGCAGCAGGTCCAGCACGGCTCCGATCGACATCCCGGCCGGTTCGGGACTATCGGGGGCGCTCACTAGCTCCCCGGAACACCGTCATCGCCAGCCGGCGTGGGACCGGTCAGGAACACCAGCCGGAACTTGCCGATCTGCACCTCATCGCCGTTGGTCAGGCTGGCCGAGTCGACCGGTTCGCGGTTGACGTAGGTGCCGTTGAGGCTGCCGACGTCGACGACCTGGAACTCGTTGCCGTCGACCCGGAACTCGGCATGCCGACGGCTGACGGTCACATCGTCGAGGAAGATATCGGAGTCGGGATGCCGCCCCGCCGACGTCGTGGGCTGATCGAGCAGGAACCGCGAACCCGCGTTGGGGCCACGCTTGACGACCAGCAGTGCCGCACCCACCGGTAACCCCTCGACCCCGGAAACCGCCGTCTCACCGACCGGACCGGCCGGGGCATCAAGATCACTGAGGAAGTCCGCGCGGAACACCGACGTCGTCTCCACGGGGACCTCGTCAGAGGTCTCATCTGCCCCCGATTGCCGGCCCATATCCGTCACCCGTTACTCCTCGCCATCGTTGGGACTGACCGTACCGCCCACCGAATGCTGCACCCTAACAACCACTGATTTACGTGAGTGTGCTCCGATAGGCGTCTGCGTCGAGCAGCGCCGCCAGCCCTTCATCGAGGGTATCG
>CALQLM010000341.1 GCA_943331415.1 Bifidobacterium breve | reverse complement strand
GGCGCACGCTCACGTCGGATCGCTGGCTTCCGCGGGCTCGTCGAGATCGACCTCGACAACCGGACAATCGCGCCACAACCGATCGAGCGCGTAGAAGTTCCGCTCGTCGGTGTGCTGAATGTGGACGACGATGTCGATGAAGTCCAGCAGCACCCAGCGACCTTCCCTGGTTCCCTCCCTGCGAGCCGGTTTGTGCCCGGCCAGCCGCATCTTCTCCTCAACCTCATCGACGATCGCGTTAGCCTGCCGCTCGTTAGAGGCTGAGGCGATGACGAAACAGTCGGTGATCACAAGCTGACCCGAAACATCGATGACGACGATGTCCTGGGCGAGTTTGGCCGCAGCTGCCTGAGCCGCCACGGTGGCCATCCGGATCGCTTCGACGGAAGCCGTCATGGGTCCACCTCCCGGGTGGCCGTCATCGAGACCTGTTCGGCCACAGCGTGATTGCGGTAGAGACCCCGCTTGGTGACGTACTGA
This sequence comes from Bifidobacterium breve, assembly GCA_943331415.1. Lineage (GTDB taxonomy): Bacteria > Actinomycetota > Actinomycetes > Mycobacteriales > Mycobacteriaceae > Mycobacterium. Next base: position 2,720 of record CALQLM010000341.1, on the reverse strand, counting down.
ACCACGCCGTCGGGCACCAGATACCAGATTGGCCGCGAATCGGCTGCTCGCGCGCGACACTCACTGGATGAGATAGCCAACGCGGGCACCTCAACGAGGGTAAGGGCATCAGCCGGCAGCTGATCTAGGGCGGCGGCAATGTGCTGGCCGTTGAGCTCGTATCCGGGGCGGCTCACTCCGATGAACTTTGCCAGCCGGAACAACTCCTCCCAGTTCTGCCACGACAGGATCGATGCCAGCGCGTCGGCACCGGTGATGAAGTAGAGATCGCTATCGGGATTCAGCGCACGCAGATCTTCCAGTGTGTCATTGGTGTAGGTGGGTCCGGCACGATCGATATCGACGCGGCTGACCGAGAACCGGGGATTGGAGGCGGTGGCGATGACTGTCATCAGGTACCGGTCCTCTGCGGCGGTGACATCGCGACGATCCTTCTGCCAGGGCCGGCCGGTCGGCACGACCACCACTTCGTCGAGGCCGAACAGGTCAGCGACCTCACTGGCGGCGACGAGGTGGCCGTTGTGGATGGGGTCGAACGTTCCACCCATCACGCCGAGCCTGCGCCTCGTCTGCATGAGTGGCCAGCCTACTGGAGCGCTAGACCGGCAAAAGCTGGTCGATGACAGCGGCAAGCTGCTTGGCGGACCGGCATTCGTGCATGGTGATGACGTCCTCATAGCGTGGAACCGCTGAGTCGCCACTGCCCCACAGGTGCCTGGGCTCCGGGTTGAGCCAGTGCGCGTGCCGACTGGCCGTCACCATATGAGCCAGCACGTCGACCGCGGGGTTGCGGTAGTTGGTGCGGCCGTCGCCAAGAACCAGCAGTGAGCTTCGTGGCGAGAGCACATTGTGGAAGTTCTCGGTGAACGAGACGAACGCGTTGCCGTAGTCGGAGTGGCCGTCACGGGTGTAGACGCCGGCTTCGCGGGTGATGCGCTGGATCGCGACGGCCAGATCCGCATCGGGCCCGAACAGATGAGTGACTTCATCAGTGGTGTCGATGAAGGCGAATACTCGCACCCGGGAGAACTGCTGCCGCAACGCGTCGACGAGAAGCAGCGTGAAATGGCTGAATCCGGCCACCGAGCCCGACACATCGCACAGCACGACGAGTTCCGGGCGGGCCGGGCGCGGCTTGCGCAAAACCAGATCGATCGGAACGCCGCCGGTAGACATCGACTTCCGCAATGTCTTTCGCAGGTCGATGGCGCCAGCCCGGGACCGGCGTCGCCGGGCCGCCAGCCGGGTGGCCAGCATCCGCGCCAACGGCGCCACCACCCGCCGCATCTGCCGCAACTGGTCGCCGGAGGCCCGCAGGAACTCGACATTCTCTGCCAACTGCGGGATGCCGTACATCTGCACGTGGTCGCGGCCCAGTTGTTCGGCGGTGCGGCGCTTGGTTTCGCCCTCCACCATGCGGCGCAGCTGCGCGATCTTCTGCGCGGCAAGGGCTTTGGCAATCTGCTCTTGAGTGGGTGAGGGATCGTCGCCGTGCGGTGCCAGCAATCCTGCCAGCAGTCTGCCCTCGAGTTGATCGAGCCCCATCGCGTTGAGCGCCTGATAGGACGAGTACGACGGACCGCGGCTGGAGGTATAGCGCCCGTGCGCCTCGACGATCGCCGCGATCATTGCCACCAGTCGCTCATCGAGGTCGCCGATGTCGGGATTGTCAGTGAGCAGATCCAACAGCATCGCTCGCATCGCCTCGAGGTCCCCCGACGACAGTGCCGCGGGGGTTTGCGCATCCTCGGAATCCTCGTCGGTCAGCACCGTGCGATCGCCCAGTGCGGCTGGCCACCACAGGTCGAACAATGCGTCATAGGTCGCGCGGTGATCCGCCCGACGCAGTACCGCGCAGGCCAGGCCTTCGCGCAGCGCCTCCCGATCCCCCAGGCCGAGCACGCTCATCACCCGTCCGGCGTCGACGGTCTCCGAGGGTCCCACCGAGATTCCCTGCGCGCGAAGGGCTTCGACGAAACCCACCAGATGGCCGGGCAGCCCGTGCGGGGCCAGTGGCTGGGAGGGTCGGGTTCTACGGATGGCCATCGTCGTCAGTTCAGCCGAAGTTCGCCGGCTGCGCGGACCTGGTCGGACTGGTGCTTGAGCACCACTCCCAGCGTCGCGGCAATGGTTGCATCGCTGATGGTATCCATGCCCAGCGCCAGAACCGTTCGACCCCAGTCGATGGTCTCGGCCACCGACGGCACCGTCTTGAGTTGCATGCCGCGCAGCACGCCGATGATGCGGACGAGTTCATCAGCGAGACGCTCGGGAAGTTCCGGAACCCGAGACAGCAGGATGCGCCGCTCCAGTTCGGCGTCCGGAAAGTCGATGTGCAGGAACAGACAGCGGCGTTTGAGCGCCTCGGAGAGTTCACGGGTGGCATTGGACGTCAGAACCACGAACGGGGTGCGGGTAGCGGTGATGGTGCCCAGTTCCGGAATGGTGACCGCGAAATCGCTGAGCACCTCCAGTAGCAGACCCTCGATCTCGATATCGGCCTTGTCGGTCTCGTCGATCAGCAGCACGGTGGGCTCGGTGCGCCGGATCGCGGTGAGCAGCGGACGCGACAGCAGGAACTCCTCGCTGAACACATCGGACTTGGTGGATTCCCAATCTCCTGCGCCGGACTGGATTCGCAGGATCTGCTTGGCGTGGTTCCACTCATATAAGGCGCGAGCCTCGTCCACTCCCTCGTAACACTGCAGCCGCACCAGGTC
>CALQLM010000340.1 GCA_943331415.1 Bifidobacterium breve | reverse complement strand
GCGGCCGGCACCCTGCTGCTCGAGGGTGCTGGCGTTCCAGATGATCGGTGTCATGAAGAACAGTAGTTGCACCAGCGAGGCCAGCAGTGGCCCGATGTCGCGGTAGCGCGTGGACAGAATCCCGAAACAGAACGACACCCAGACGCAGTTGAGCATGATCAGAAGTAGGGCCGGAATCACCGTCAGATCAGCCCACGACCACGGTTTGGGGTAGATGATCGCGATCACCACGAAGATCACGATGTTATGCGCGAACAGGATCATCTGTCGCCACACCAGCCGATAGACGTGCACGCTCAGCGGAGTTGGCAGTTGTTTGATCAGACCCTCGTTGGCGATGAAGACCTCGGCACCCTCCAGGATTGACGCGTTGATCATGTTCCAGATGATCAATCCCAATGTCACATAGGGCAGGTGCTCGGAGAGTTCCAACTTGAACAGCTTCGAGTAGAGCGCACCCATGGCGATCGCCGTGGTGCCGGTGGCAATGGTGATCCAGAACGGCCCCAGTACCGAGCGCCGGTACTTCTGCTTGATGTCCTGCCAGCCGAGGTGTAGCCACAATTCGCGCTTACGGAATCCTTCGGTCAGGTCACCCCAGGCGCGTTTGAACGTCTTGGATTGACTTGCCGCGTCGATGAAGGTCACGGTTTCCCCCCGGGGTTCGATTGGGGCGGTCCGAAATGCTCACTACGGCCCAGACGCCTCAATCGGATCCACTCGCGCAGGCCGGCTGGATCGCGACGGGTCACCAGGAAGTACCAACCGAACCGCAGCCACTCCTGCGGCAGCAACCTCCGCATGCCGGGCTGGGCAAGAACGTATCCACGATTGCGATAGGTGAAGAAACGTTTCGCCGGATCATCGGGGTATTGGGTGTGCATGCGCCCGCCGAAGATGGGTTTGAATTCGTCGCTGCCATACGGATGCAGGTACACAGTGTCCAGACAGGTACCGAATGGCAGGCCACTGCGCACTAACCTACGGTGCAGTTCCACCTCGTCACCCCGGACGAATAGGCGGATATCTGGAACCCCTACCGCGGCAATAGTTTCAGCGCTGAAAAGCGCGCCGTTGAATAACGACGCGATACCGGGTAGCAGATCCTGGCCGGAGCCCTCGGTTCGCAACTCATCGACTCGCCTCCGCCAGACCAGACCTCGCCTCAGCGGGAAAGCCAGTCGGTCGGGGTGGTCGATCGAGCACACCATCGGCGATACCTCGGCGAGTCGGTGCTTGTGGGCACAGGAGAGCAAGGTGGCCAGCACCTCGTGATCCCGCGGCCGGCCGTCGTCATCAGCCAGCCACACCCAATCCGCGCCCAGTGCCAGTGCGTGCAACATGCCGAGCGCGAATCCGCCTGCACCGCCGAGGTTTCGGCGCGAGCCGAGGTAGGTCGACGGGACTGATTGACTCTCCACCAGATCCCGGACCCGCTCGTCATGCTCGTTATCGACCACGATGAGATGGTCGATCATCCGATTCTGGCTTGTCACCGCGTCAAGTGATTGCCCCAACTCGTCGAGCCGACGGTGAGTGACGACGACCGCGCACACCATTTCGGTCACGTCGGAGACCAGTCATTCTTGTGTTCAGCTAAAACCTCGCGGACATGACGCGCGGCATCCTCGCCCTCGTAGCCCCGCACCACCTCTTCGATGCTGCCGTGCATCTTCACGGTGCCGTGATCGATCCACATCGCTGTTTTGCACAGCCGCGCCAGGAACTCGTTGGAGTGACTGGCGAAGACCAGTATTCCGGAGCGCTCGACGAGGGCCTGAAGCCGGGACTGTGCTTTCTTGAGGAATTCGGCATCGACTGCGCCGATACCTTCGTCCAGCAGCAGGATCTCCGGGTCGATGCTCGTGACCACACCCATCGCCAGTCGTACCCGCATACCCGTGGAATAGGTGCGAAGCGGCATGGATAGGTACTCACCGAGTTCGGTGAAGTCGGCGATCTCATCGACCTTCGCAGCCATCTGTTTGCGGGTCTGTCCCAGGAACAGTCCGCGAATGATGATGTTCTCGTAGCCGGTGATCTCCGGGTCCATTCCGACGCCGAGGTCGAAAACCGGTGCGACCCTGCCGCGCACGACCGTCCGCCCGCGGGTGGGTTCATAGATTCCCGACAGCAGCCGAAGCAATGTCGATTTGCCGGCGCCATTATGGCCAACCAGACCCACTCGATCGCCCATCCGCAATGTCATGGTGATGTCGCGCAACGCTTCGATGACGACGACATTGTCGCTGTTGCGCCCGATCGTTCCGCCGGCCTTGCCCAGGAAAGCCTTCTTCAGCGACCGGGCCTTTGCGTCGAAGATCGGGAATTCAACCCAGGCGTCGCGGGTTTCGATATACGGCTCGGTTGCCAATGTGACCGTCTGCTCCTACAGGTACTGCCCGGTGCCGTGACCCGCCGGTCCACCGGGCGGGGTCATACCGGGCGGCAAAGCTCCTTGACGCATGTGTTCCAACTGGGCCCTGGCCGCCATCTGCTGAGCGAACAGGGCGGTCTGAATCCCGTGGAACAGGCCCTCAAGCCAACCGACCAGCTGGGCCTGCGCGATCCGCAGCTCGGCATCGGTAGGCACGGTGTCCTCAGAGAACGGCAGGGCCAGTCGCTGGAGTTCGTCCCGCAGCTCCGGTGCCAGGCCGTCCTCTAACTCACGGATGCTGGTCGAGTGGATTTCACGAAGCCTGCTGCGACTGGCCTCGTCCAGCGGCGCGGCCCGTACCTCCTCGAGCAGTTGTTTGATCATTGTGCCGATGCGCATCACTTTGGCAGGTTGCTGGACGAGGTCGGTGACCGAGCCCTGCTCGTCGCCGCCCATCGGCATCTCGGCCTCGGGGCCGGTGATGACCTCGATGTTGTCGTCGTCGGTGTTCGCCGTCATCCGCTGAGCATTCCCTCGTATCCCGTCGGAATTGGGTCCGTCATCGGGGCCCCGGTGGCGATGACCCGCGCCATTCGTAGATGCGGGCACCGCCGTTGTCATAAATCTTCGCCCACGATTTGGACTTGTCTAGTGACACTAGGCCATCAGGCATCACGAAGCCCCGGACCACGGGACTACTGGTCATCACATATTTGATGTTCAGCGCCCGCACCGCCTCGGCGACCCGGGGGTCTCGGTCGGCGTCGTCGGCGTAGGCCCAGAAAACAAACCGGTTGTAGCCCGGCCCCTGTTGAACGGGGTAGTCGTAATGCGT
>CALQLM010000339.1 GCA_943331415.1 Bifidobacterium breve | reverse complement strand
TTCGATTTTTCCGGCACGCTGGCCAGTTGCGAGGCCCGTGACGACTGGTTCATCGGGACGGGGTTGGACGCCGAGCAACGCGCCGTGGTGATGGACCGGTTAACCCATCCCACCGCGAGTGTGACGCACCACGCCTGGGAGCACCGCGACCTGGACCCGGCGTTACATCGGGAGGCCTACCTGCATGTGCTGACAACCGCGGGTTTGGCCGACGAGCATGCCGATGAGCTGTATCAGCGGATCACCGACCCTGCTGAATGGGCGGTGTATCCGGACACGGTATTTGTGTTGAAGTCTCTGCGGCAGAAAGGGATCCGCACCGCCGTCGTCTCCAATATCGCCTGGGATATCCGCGCCGTGCTGAAAGCGGCCGGCGCAGAGGCCGACGAGTACGTGCTGTCCTTCGAACTCGGCGTCGTCAAACCGGATCCCCGGATTTTCGCCTCCGCGCTGGCCCGGCTTGGGGTCCGGGCCGATGAGGCGTTGATGGTCGGCGACAGCGAGGAGAACGACGGCGCTGCCCGAGAACTGGGGTGTGACTTCGCCCTAGTGGATCCGCTGCCCATCAATGATCGGCCTACCGGGTTGATCGACGCACTGCGCGAGCGGGGCCTGGGTCTCTAGCGTAACTTCGTGGCTGTGAGCGATATCCCGTTCAATCCGGTCCTGTGGCAGCCCGTCAAGGGCTTCGAGAACCTCACCGATATCACCTATCACCACCATGTGGTCGACGGCGTCCGCCTACCGACGGTGCGGGTGGCCTTCGACCGGCCAGAGGTGCGCAACGCATTTCGGCCCCACACCGTCGATGAGCTCTACCGTGCGCTCGAACACGCGCGGATGTCGCCCGATGTCGGTGTTGTGCTGCTGACCGGAAATGGCCCCTCGGCCAAAGACGGCGGCTGGGCGTTCTGCTCCGGCGGTGACCAACGTATCCGCGGCCGCTCCGGCTACCAGTACGCCAACGGAGAGACCGCCGACACCATCGATGCCGCCCGCGCAGGCCGGCTGCACATCCTGGAGGTGCAGCGGCTGATCCGGTTCATGCCCAAGGTGGTCATCTGTCTGGTCAACGGATGGGCCGCCGGCGGTGGGCACAGCCTGCATGTGACCTGCGACCTGACCCTGGCCAGCCGAGAGCATGCCCGCTTCAAACAGACCGACGCCGATGTCGGTAGCTTCGACGGCGGTTACGGCAGCGCCTATCTCGCCAAACAGGTGGGCCCGAAGTTCGCCCGCGAGATCTTCTTCCTCGGCGAGGACTACACCGCTGAACACATGCATCAGATGGGCGCGGTCAATCGGGTGGTCGACCACGCAGATCTGGAGAATGTCGCCCTGGATTGGGCGGCCAAAATCAATGGCAAATCGCCTCAGGCACAACGGATGTTGAAGTTCGCCTTCAACCTCCTCGATGACGGCCTGGTGGGTCAGCAGATCTTCGCCGGCGAGGCCACCCGGCTGGCCTATATGACCGACGAGGCCGTCGAGGGCCGCGACGCCTTCCTCGAGAAGCGCGACCCGGACTACAGCCAGTTCCCCCGCTACTTCTGAGCATCCATAGACTCGGCCAGGTGACACCATTGCGCCGAAGGCTGACCGATGCGATCGCGATGGCCGGGATGCGTCCGCCGCTGCGAATTCCCCATGGCACCCGGATTTCACTGCGCGGCAAGCGGGTACTGATCACCGGGGCGTCCTCGGGTATCGGGGAAGCCGGGGCCGAATGCTTCGCCGCAGCCGGTGCGGAAGTGATCGTCGTCGCACGCCGCGCCGATCTGCTGGAGGCGTTATCGGACCGCATCGCCGGGGCCGGCGGCACCTCCACCGCGCTCCCCTGCGATCTATCCAATCTGGACGCTGTGGACGAACTGGCCGCAGTCGTGGAGCACCGTTTCGGCGGGGTGGACATCCTGGTCAATAACGCCGGGCGCTCGATTCGCCGACCGCTGGCTGAATCCCTGGACCGTTGGCACGATGTCGAACGCACCATGACGCTGAACTACTACTCGCCCCTGCGGCTCATCCGCGGACTGGCACCGGGAATGATCGAACGCGGTGACGGCCACATCATCAACGTGGCTACCTGGGGAGTTCTCAGCGAGGCCACTCCCCTGTTCGGCGTCTACAACGCCTCCAAGGCCGCGCTCAGTGCGGTCAGTCGGGTGATCGAGACCGAATGGTCCCGCCATGGCGTGCACTCAACAACCCTGTACTACCCACTCGTGGCCACCGCCATGATCGCACCCACCAAGGCTTACGACGGTGCGGTCGCGTTGAGCCCGCAGGAAGCGGCACAGTGGATGATCGACGCCGCCAAGCACCGTCCGGTGCGCATCGCGCCCCGGTTCGGTGTCACCGCCCGGGCGATCGACGTCGTCGCGCCCGGCCTGCTCAACGGGATACTGAAGCGTCAACGCATGCAACCGAACTAGGACAGGAGATTCATGGAGATTCTCGCGAGCCGGATGCTGCTGCGCCCGGCCGACTATCCGCGTTCGGTGAGCTTCTACCGCGACTCACTGGGCCTGGCGATCGCCCGTGAATACCCAGGCGGCACAGTGTTTTACGCGGGACAGTCACTGATTGAACTGGCTGGGCACGGCGCGTCGGCGAATGCGCAGGGGCCCTTCTGCGGTGCCCTGTGGTTACAGGTGCGCGATATCTACGCCACCCAGGACGAGCTTGCCGGACGCGATGTCGTGATCGCCCGTGAGGCGCGCCAGGAACCGTGGGGCCTGCACGAGATGCACGTCGCTGATCCGGACGGTGTCACGCTCATCTTCGTGCAGATCCCGGCTGAGCATCCGTTGCGCCGCGACATCCGCGGCTGAGCGATCCAGTGCGGCCGCTAGCCGCGGCCGTTGTCCAATGGCCAACCCACCGAGGCGAGCCGACCCGCCACCTGATTGACTTCCTCGGGGTTGGGTTCTTTCTCAATGACCTGACGGATGGCGTCGCGGATCTGCGCTTCTGTGACCGGGGTGTCGAAATCACTTTCCTTGAGGACCGTGGCGGCCGCCTTGACGACCTCGTCCTCCTTCAATGAGCGCATCAACAACGCCAAGAGTGGGAAGTAATCCTTTGGTGGCACACCATGCGGATAGCCGCGATGAAGCCAATCAAGAACGTTTGTGTTGAAAGCCTGGTTCTGATCCAGAGTTGTCATCGCGATCTCACTTCTTCGGGAACATCGGGAAGAGGTCGACGTC
>CALQLM010000338.1 GCA_943331415.1 Bifidobacterium breve | reverse complement strand
TCGGACTGGCCGGACTCCGGCGAGGCCGCAGGGACAACACCGGGCTTCGTCACCGGCGAGATGTTCTTCGGAGCGGACCGCACCCGATCGGTGCTGGCCCGCACAGACCCGCGAGCAGCCGCCGGAGCGGCCTGCTCAGCGGTATCAGACGAGGTTGCCGCGGCGGCGGCCGCCGCCGCGCTGGACGCCTTCGCCCGCGTTGCTGCACGCCGGGACTTGGTGCCCGGGGTCGAGCTGGTCGATGCGTTTGCCGATGTGGTGGCGGCCGGGCCGCCGGAGTCGGAGTCGACGGTATCGGCGGCCGCTACGCCGGTGCCGGAGATCAGGGCCGAGCCCACTCCGACCAGTACCGCACTCGTGCCCAGCAAGATCCGTCGATCACCCATCACAAACCACCTTCATTTCGACAACGAGCAAACGCTATCCCGGACATTGTCCATGAACCAGCAAATTAACTAAATGCGGCAACCGCGTCACAAAGTCGTCAGCAGCTGGGGTGCGAACCGGCGAGTTTTACGACTCGTCGTCGTAGCGAACCGCGTATGCGCGCTCAGCCGAACTCATGCGTCGGCAGTTTGTGCGCGCCCTCAAGATCGTCGAGGATCGCCTCCTGCGCTTTAGCCGGCAGGGTGTGCAGGATCTCGCGAACCCGAGCCTGGCGGCGAGCGACGGCTTGGCGCTCCGGCATGCCCGGGGTGGCGACCAACTGCGGCGGCACGCCCTCTACTTCCTCGGTGCCGCCGTCGGTCTGGCCGGCGTCGAGCATGGCCTGCTCCTCGGCCATCGTCGACTCGTCCTTCTCTTCGGACATGCCGATCGGGCCGATGCGGCGGCCGTTGAGGAACTGCTTGACGACCGGCTCTTCGCTGGTCAGCAGCACCTCGCGGGGGCCGAACATGACCAGGTGCTTGCGGAACAGCATGCCCATGTTGTCCGGCACGGTGCGGGCGATGTTGATGTTGTGCGTCACGATCAGGATCGTGGCGTCGATCTGGGCGTTGATATCAATGAGCAGCTGGCTCAGGTAGGCCGTACGCACCGGGTCCAGACCGGAGTCCGGCTCGTCGCAGAGGATGATCTGCGGGTCGAGCACCAGCGAGCGGGCCAGCCCGGCGCGCTTCTTCATACCGCCGGAGATCTCACCGGGGAACTTGTTCTCGTCACCGACCAAGCCCACCATCTCGAGCTTTTCCATGACGATATTGCGGATTTCGCTTTCCTTCTTCTTCGTATGCTCGCGCAACGGGAAGGCGGTGTTGTCGTAGATGTTCATCGAGCCGAACAGCGCACCGTCCTGGAACATGACACCGAACAGGGTGCGGATCTCGTAAAGCTCTTTGGCCGAGCACTCGATGATGTTGGTGCCGTCGACGATGATCTTGCCGCGCTCGGGGCGCAGCAATCCGATGAGGGACTTCAGGAACACCGACTTGCCGGTACCGGAGGGACCCAGCAGCACGCTGACCTCACCGGCCGGGATGTCCAAGGTCACGTCTTCCCAGATGCGCTGAGATCCGAATGACTTGGTCAGCCCCTCGACCTGGATGCTTGTGCCCACGCGAGATCCTTCCGCCCACACGATTTGACCACTGGAGTATCACCTGTGGCTCGAGTCACTGTAGCGCACACCGTATGGCCCTATTCACGTTTGCGACCAATAGAAAATCCCCCGCAAACCCAGTGGGCTTGCGGGGGATTTCCGGTGGATATCGCTACTTGACGGTGACCGTGGCGCCGGCGGCCTCGAGCTTGGCCTTGGCGTCCTCGGCGGCCTCCTTGGTGGCCTTCTCGAGCAGCGGCTTGGGAGCGCCATCGACGAGGTCCTTGGCCTCCTTGAGGCCCAGACCCGAGACGATCTCGCGGACGACCTTGATCACGCCGATCTTCTTGTCGCCGGCACCCTCAAGGATGACGTCGAACTCGGTCTGCTCCTCGGCAGCCTCAGCGGCCGGGCCGGCACCGCCACCGGCGGCGGCGACGGCGACCGGGGCGGCCGCGGTGACCTCGAAGACCTCTTCGAACTTCTTCACGAACTCCGAGAGCTCGAGCAGGGTCATTTCCTTGAACGCGTCGAGCAATTCGTCGGTGTTGAGCTTTGCCATTGTTGTGGTCCTTCCTAGATTTTTACGGTGTACGTCTGATGTGCGGTTGTAGTGAGCGGTTGCCTATTCGGCTGGCTCGCTGGCTTTCTTCTCCTGCAGTGCGGCCGCGAGACGGGCGAACTGCGACAGCGGTGCGTTGAACAGTCCGGCAGCCTTGGCCAGGTTGCCCTTCATCGCGCCTGCCAGCTTGGCCAGCAGCACCTCGCGCGACTCGAGGTCGGCGATGCGCTCGACCTCGGAGACGGTCAGGGTATGACCGTCCATGTAGCCGCCCTTGATGACGAGCGCCTTGTTGTCCTTGGCGAACTTCTTGATCGCCTTGGCGGCATCGACGGCTTCGCCGTTGACGAACGCGATCGCGGTGGGGCCGGCGAAGAGGTCGTCGAGACCCTCGATCCCGGCCTCTGCCGCTGCTCGTTTGATGAGCGTGTTCTTCGCCACGGTGTAGGTGGCGACGCCGCCGAGTGAGCGACGCAACTCGGCCAGGTTGGCCACAGTCAGACCGCGGTACTCGGTGACCACGGTGGCCGTCGAGGACTTGAACTGCTCAGAGATTTCGGCAACCGCGGTGGCCTTGTCAGCCTTGGCCATGCATGCCTCCTCATTGATGGGAAGTCGGCCGGGCCGGAAATGACGAACGCCCCGGCGCAGATGGCCGGGGCGTGAATGATCGCTGCGAAGCAACGGTCGAGCCTCGTCCTCCTGCGTGGGCCGCCTAGACGAATCCAGGACCTTCAACCAATTGCTTGGTGACCGACGGTCTTCGGTGGAACCTCTACAGAGTAGCGCGGCACTCCCCCGCCAGCCAAAACGGCGGTCAGCCCCGCAGCAGGGCGGCGGCACCCACCAGGCCTGCGTCGCCGCCGAGGTCAGCCGGGACCACCTTGAGCCCGCGGATGAAGTCCAGTCCGGCGTAGTTACGCAGTGCCGCATGCAGGGGGTCGAACAACACCGGTCCGGCTTTGGCCACCCCGCCGCCGATGATCACCAGGTCGAGGTCGCACACCGCGGCGACCGAGGCGATCATCGCCGCCACGGCACCGGCCCCACGCTCGAAGGCCCGCAGTGCGATCGGATCCCCGCCGGCGGCGGCATCGGCGAGTTCCTTGGCGTCC
>CALQLM010000337.1 GCA_943331415.1 Bifidobacterium breve | reverse complement strand
GGGATGGGTGGCAGGGGCACGACTGGTGTCCGCCACCGCGAACGCCGGCGGCCTGGGCATCCTGGCCGCGGCGACCATGACGATCGATGAGCTCGCCGTCGCGATCGCCAAAGTGAAGTCCACCACCGACCGGCCCTTCGGAGTCAACATCCGCGCCGATGCGGCCGACGCCGGCGACCGGGTCGAACTGATGATCCGTGAGGGCGTCAAAGTCGCATCATTCGCGCTGGCCCCGAACCCCGAACTCATCACACGGCTCCGGGAATCGGGCTCCGTGGTGATCCCGTCAATCGGTGCCGCGAAGCATGCCCGCAAGGTAGCCGCCTGGGGCGCCGATGCGGTGATCGTGCAGGGCGGCGAAGGCGGCGGACACACCGGCCCGGTCCCCACCACACTGCTACTGCCGTCGGTGCTCGATGCACTGGAGGGCACTGATGTCGCAGTGGTGGCCGCCGGCGGTTTCTTCGACGGTCGCGGACTGGCCGCCGCACTGTCCTACGGTGCGGCCGGAGTCGCGATGGGAACCCGGTTCCTTCTGACATCGGAATCGACCGTTCCAGACGCGGTCAAACAGCGCTACCTGAAAGCCGGCTTGGACGGGACGGTGGTTTCCACCAGAGTCGACGGCATGCCGCATCGGGTGCTTCGCACCGGGTTAGTGGAGAAACTCGAAAGCGGTTCACCGCTGAGGGGTTTTGCTGCCGCCGTGCTCAATGCCGCGAAGTTCAAAAAGATGTCGCAGATGACGTGGTCGTCGATGATCCGGGATGGGCTTGCAATGCGGCACGGCAAGGACCTGACCTGGTCCCAGGTGATCATGGCGGCGAATACGCCAATGCTGCTCAAGGCCGGTCTCGTTGACGGCAATAACGAGGCTGGCGTGCTGGCGTCGGGTCAGGTGACAGGCATCATCGAAGACCTGCCGTCTTGCCAGCAACTCATCGACGGCATCGTCAGCGAGGCCATCAAACACCTCCAGGCCGCGAACTCACTGATCGAATGATCCGCACTGCCGGGGCGTATCGTCGCTGTTCATGGCGGTCGCACCGGAGAGTTGGCCCGCACCGTTTCAGAGGCTGATCCGCGCCTCCAATAAGCATCTGCTCAATCCACTGATGTTGCGCCTCGCGGGTAGGCAGTACTGGTACGCATCGGTGATCGAACACACCGGGCGCAGTTCGGGCAGAAGCTATCGCACTCCAATTGTCGCCGACATGATCGGCAATGGTTTTGTCGTCCCACTGCCCTACGGCACCGACGTGGACTGGGTGCGCAACATAGTGGTCGCGAAGCGTGCGACGGTCATCCACAAGGGCCGGACCTACCGGGTGATCGACCCGGAGATCATCGACGCGGCTCAGGCCCTGCCACTGCTGCCGCGGGCGCGGCGGCGGACCTTCGAGCGGGTGAGTATCGGGCACTTTCTGCGGGTGCGGGGCGCGCACTCGCCGTAGCGACCGCCCCCTGTCGGCGGAGCCCCGTCCTGCTGAGCCGCTCACGCGCCGGTTTTGCCACCTCGGGCCGGCCGTAGTCCAGGGTTAACGCGCCGCCGGCACCGACGTCGAGTGCTGATGCGGAAACCGGGGGCTCCGCCGTCGGGGCCGGCATCCCGATATCCCGCGCGGCGTCGCTGATTCCCTGGCCGATCGCGTTAATCAAATCGACGGTGAGAGTAACTGGGTTGATCAGAGGAACGAGTCGGAACGGCGCCGGCTGTCCGTACGGCAGCGTGCGGTCATATCCGGTCTCAATGAGCACCCGCAGCGTTGGCTGGATGAGATCAATGAGCGGATTGGTGAGAAACTCGGTGTTGGTAAAAGCACCGAATTCACGAAGCGGTTGCAGCAGAGGCAGATTCGGCGTCGGGATCAGGACATAGGTGGTGTCGCTACCCGCGAGATGTTGCTGATTGGCCGGGTCGGCGATCGCCGCCGCAAGTTCAGCAGGGGTCAGCCCGTTGGGCAGTTCGTCGGGATTGCGGCCATCCGGCGCCAGGTAACTGCCATGGGTGTACCAGAATCCTGCTGCCGCATTCAGATCAGCGAGCAGATTGATCGGATACAGCGGGAAGTCCGCGACGCCGTCGTACTGGAAGGCGATGTCTACCGTCGACATATCGGTGTTGGTCGGCGTAGGCAAGCCGAATGTCGCGTCCAAAATCGGCACCGTGCCGAACATCGCCAGGCGTTCGAACAGTCCACCGTTGGGCCGGTTCGGATTGCCGATCAGGACGAAGTTGATATTGGCCTGATCTTCCGGCGACAGCTTGCTCAGCTGTGACTTCCCGATGCCGGCGACCGTGGCACCCTGCGAATAGCCGAAGATGACGACGGGGCTGTCCGCGCTCGGGTTGTACGGGCCCACCAGGTCGCTGGTGAGTTGGGCGACACCGCTGGCCACCGACTGGTCGAGCTTGGCTCCGGTCAAACCGCCCCAGCCCTCCCATGGGAAGGGCCAGAACTGGGCGAGATAAGGCACCGGTGCAGGAGTACAGGCGCTCGCGCACGATGCGGTAGTCGGGCTGATGTAGTAATTGACGGCGTTTTCCATATATCCCGGCACATTCGCGGGATTCGGCACCGCCGTTCCGGGGACGATCAAGGCCGTTGCGGTGAGCGTGACCGCGGCGGTGATGGTGCCGCCGACCGCCGTGATGACTACACACATGGCAGCCGTCAACGCGACCAACATGGTTCGGGCCAGTGATCGGACGAGGATTCTCACAACACGAATCCTGACATGCCGATGCCGGGATGGGAACCGAAGTCCCTAGAGCCGCTCGATGATCGTCACGTTCGCGGTGCCGCCACCTTCGCACATGGTCTGCAGACCGTAGCGACCGCCAGTGCGCTCCAGTTCATTGAGCATCGTGGCGAACAGCTTGGCTCCGGTGGCGCCCAGTGGATGACCCAATGCGATGGCGCCGCCGTTCGGGTTGACCTTGGCCGGGTCGGCCTTGGTCTCCTTGATCCAGGCCAGCACCACTGGCGCAAAGGCCTCGTTGATCTCGATGACGTCGATATCGTCGATGGATAACCCGGTCTTCTCCAATGCGTAGCGGGTCGCCGGAATGGGACCGGTCAGCATGAGGACCGGGTCGGCGCCTCGGCAGCTGATGTGATGGATCCGTGCCCGCGGCGTGAGCTTGTGATCGCTGACCGCGCGTTCGGAGGCAAGTAGCACCGCACTCGAGCCATCGCAAATCTGGCTGGCGACGGCCGC
>CALQLM010000336.1 GCA_943331415.1 Bifidobacterium breve | reverse complement strand
TGCAGGACATCATGGGCTACACCGCACTGCGGGCCGGAATCGGATTCATCCCCTTTGTCATCGCCCTCGGCGTCGGCCTCGGCGCGTCCTCGCAACTGGTGTCGCACTTCCCGCCCCGGGTGCTGGTCATCGCCGGCGGCGTACTGGTGCTCGGTGCCATGATCTACGGCTCCACCTTGAACGCCGGCATCCCGTATTTCCCGAACCTGGTGATTCCCATCGTGGTGGGTGGATTCGGTATCGGCATGATCGTCGTGCCGCTGACGGTGTCGGCCATCGCCGGGGTGGGTTTCGATCAGATCGGCCCGGTCTCGGCGATCGCGCTGATGTTGCAGAACCTGGGTGGCCCGGTCGTACTGGCGGTCATCCAGGCCGTGATCACCTCGCGCACGCTGTACCTGGGCGGCACCACCGGCCCGGTGAAGCGAATGAATCCCGAACAGCTCCATGCCCTGGACCAGGGCTATACCTATGGACTGCTGTGGGTTGCGGCAGTGGCGCTTCTGGTCGGCGCCGTGGCTCTGTTCATCGGTTACTCGGCCAAGCAGGTCGCTCACGCGCAGGAAGTCAAGGAAGCGATCGACTCCGGAGAGATCTAAGTTCCGCACGCTCCGCTTCGGGGACCGGCGAGGGGCTCTCTGGGTAGGGTAGGCAGCCATGGCTGGCGTCAGCGTTCCCGAACCGCCGGCCCGACCGCTTGCCTCCAGCGTGCTGGGGGTCGCGATCCTCGCGATCACCGGCATGCAGCTGATGTCCACCCTCGACGGCACCATCGTGATCGTCGCGTTGCCCCGCATGCAGGCCGAACTGGATCTTTCCGATGCCGGCAAGAGTTGGGTCATCACCGCCTATGTGCTGACCTTCGGTGGTCTACTCCTGCTCGGTGGCCGGGTCGGCGATGCGATCGGGCATAAACGGGCATTCATCGCTGGTGTCGGGGTGTTCACCATCGCCTCGATGGCCTGCGGGCTGGCCACCGATGGCGCGTTGTTGATTGCGGCCCGGGCGGTGCAGGGTATGGGCGCCGCCGTGGCGGCGCCGACCGGCCTGGCGCTGATCGCCACGACCTATGCCGCCGGGCACGCCCGCAACCGCGCGATGGCGATGTCGGCGGCTATGCAGGGTCTCGGATCGGTGCTGGGTCTGGTGTTGGGCGGGGCGCTCACCGTGATCTCCTGGCGGCTGGCCTTTCTGATCAACTTCCCGATCGGCGTGCTGATCATCTGGATCGGGCTCACCCGACTTGAGGAGACCCGCCACGAGCGCCTCAAACTCGATATCACCGGCGCCTTGGTGGCCACGCTGGGGTGTGCTGCTGCGGTGCTGGTATTCACCCAGGGCCCGCCGCGGGGCTGGGCGGACCCCTGGGTGATCGGTGCCGGGGTGGCGGCGGTGCTGCTCGGTTACGCGTTCCTGATGGTGGAGCGCCGGGCTGACAATCCTTTGGTTCCGTTGTCGATGTTCAGCGACCGCAACCGGGTCATGACATTTGTCTCGCTGTTCCTGGCCGGCGGGGTGATGCTGAGCCTGACCGTGATGATCGGGCTGTATGTCCAGGACGTACTCGGATACTCCGCGCTGCATGCCGGGATCGGGTTCATCCCGTTCGCCCTGGCACTCGGGTTGGGCAATGTGATCACCGCGCGACTGGCCCCGCATATCGCCCCGCGCTGGCTGATCATCGGGGGCGGGGTGTTCGTGCTGGGCGCCATGCTGTTCGGATCCACGCTGACCCGCACCATTCCGTACTTCCCCGATCTGCTGTTGCCGATCCTGATCGGTGGTTTCGGCATCGGCGTCATCTCGGTGATCCTGCCGTTGTGCGCGGTCGCCGAGGTCGGTCCGAGTGAGATCGGCCCGGTGAGCGCGGTCACCCTGATGGTGCAGAACCTCGGCGGCCCGGTGGTCCTGGTGGTGATCCAGGCGGTGCAGGTCTCGCGCACGCTCTATCTGGGCGGCACCACCGGACCGGTGGCCGATATGACGTCGGCTCAACTCGACGCACTCGACGCCGGATACACCTACTCGCTGTTGTGGATCGCTGCGGTGGCCATCCTCGTCGGTATCAGCGCCTTCTTCATCAGGTTCTCTGCCCGCCAGATCGCCGCAGCCCAGCACACCCGCGAAGCAGTCGAGGCCGGCGAGATCTAGCCGGTACCGCCGCGCCGGACGGTCGGGGCGTCCGAGCCGGTGGCCTAAGCTGGCCCGCTGTGATCACCCGTATGTCCGAACTGTTCCTGCGAACCCTGCGTGATGACCCCGCTGATGCCGAAGTGCCGAGCCACAAACTGTTGATCCGGGCGGGTTACGTTCGCCCGATCGGGCCGGGCCTATACAGCTGGCTTCCGTTGGGACTGCGGGTGCTGCGCAAGATCGAGAACATCGTTCGCGAGGAGATGGTGGCCATCGGCGGTCAGGAGATCCTCTTCCCGGCACTGCTGCCGCGTGCACCGTATGAGACCACCAACCGGTGGACCGAATATGGCGACGGGGTGTTCCGGCTCAAGGACCGCCGCGATAACGACTATCTGTTGGGGCCCACGCACGAGGAACTGTTCACCCTCACCGTCAAGGGGGAGTACAGCTCCTACAAGGATTTCCCAGTGTTGCTGTTCCAGATCCAGACCAAGTACCGCGATGAGGCCAGGCCGCGCGCCGGCATCCTGCGTGGGCGCGAGTTCATCATGAAGGACTCTTACTCCTTCGATGTCAACGACGACGGACTGCGGACGGTCTACCTCGCTCACCGTGAGGCGTATCAAAAAATGTTCGCGCGGATGTCGATTCGCTATGTGGTTGTCTCGGCAGTCTCCGGTGCGATGGGCGGCAGCGCGTCGGAGGAGTTCCTGGCCGAAAGCGATATCGGTGAGGACACCTTCGTGCGCTGCCTGGAGTCCGGATATGCCGCCAACGTCGAGGCGGTCACCACCGCGGTACCTGAGCCGGTGTCCGTCGAAGGTTTGGCCGCGCCGCAGGTTCACGACACCGGCGACACCCCGACCATCGCCACCCTGGTCGACTGGGCGAACGGCGCCGGGTTGGGCCGGGCCGTCACCGCCGCCGACACACTCAAGAACGTGCTGCTGAAGGTTCGTGTTCCTGGCGGCGAGTGGGAGCTTCTCGGAATCGGCCTGCCCGGCGACCGCGAGGTTGATGACAAGCGCCTCGGCGCCGCGCTCGACCCAGCCGAGTACGTCATGCTCGGCGACGCCGACTTCGCCAGGTATCCC
>CALQLM010000335.1 GCA_943331415.1 Bifidobacterium breve | reverse complement strand
CCGAGCCTGCGTTGAGCGGCCAGCATCATTTGTCGCGAGGGGTCCAGGGTGTTGCCGTCGATCGTGATAGCCCGCCCCCCGGAGAGCAGGCGCTTGAGCCCGGCGGGAAGACGCGGAATCAGCTTGACACCCAACCGATTTCCCGCGATCAGAGCCCGCTCCTTGAAGGCGCGGCGCTTCGGTGCGCCGAGAGCGCTCGTTGTCATGGCTGCCTCCTCATTCACGCTCGGCCACGCCCCAGGCCCGACCTCGCGGCAGCTTACGCCCACGACCGGACATCGCCTCTGGCACGGTCACGGCGCACTGGCCGAATCACTGCGGCGGCTACGTACTATTGTCAGCCGAGGTCGGTGATGTGCAGTCCACCGAAACGCTTTACTACACAGGCAGGTGACATGACGCCGACGGCGGGGATTCCCACCCTTGCGCTCAGCGACGACCACAGCATCCCGGTGCTGGGTCTTTGCGTCGCCGAATTGCCGCCGACCGAGGCCGAGGCCGCGGTGACCGCCGGGTTGGCGGCAGGCTATCGCCTGATCGACACCGCCTCGACGGGCGGCAACGAGGAAGCGGTCGGGCGGGCCATCGCCGGTTCGGGAATTCCCCGTGATGAGCTGTTCATCACCACCAAGTTGACGAATGCCGACCAGGGTTTCCAGAGCGCGCAGGACGCGTGCAAGGCCAGCATCACCCGACTGGGCGTGGACTACATCGATCTGTGCCTACTCAACTGGCCGGTGGAATTGAACGGCAAGTACATCGATGCCTGGGGCGGACTCATGAAAGCCCAGCAGGTCGGCGACACCCGGTCGATCGGCGTCGGCAACTTCGGCCCCGAACAGCTGACCGACCTGATCGATCTGACCTTTGTGACGCCAGTGGTCAATCAGATCGAACTGCATCCGCTGTTGAACCAGGCCGCCATGCGCGCGGTGAACGCCGGGTATTCGATAGTGACCGGGGCCTACGGTCCGCTGGGCATGGGCACGCTGCTGGATCATCCGGCGATCGCAGCGGTGGCCGCGACGCACGGAAAGTCCCCGTCGCAGGTGCTGATCCGATGGAGTATTCAACTGGGCAACGTGGTGATCCCCGGCTCGTCGGAGCCCGCGCGCATCGCCGAGAACATTGATGTCTTCGGTTTCGAGCTGACACCCGCCGAAATGGAGACCATCAGCGGCCTCGACGACGGCACCCGGTTCTGGCCCAACCCGAACGACTGAGAAACCGATGACACCGGGCGCGGCGAATACCGCCGCGGCCTGGGACGGATTCGCCGTCACGCCCTCGCCGCTGCCCCACCCGGTGCTCTTCGACCAGTGGTGGAAGGACCTGACCTTCATTCATTGGCCGGTGCGTCCCGCCGATATCGCGCACCTGTTCCCGCCGGGAACCCGCCCGGACGTATTCGCCGACGGAATGACCTACGCCGCGCTGGTTCCGTTTCAGATGAGCGATTTCAGAATCGGCCCCTTCGTGCCGCTGCCCTATTTCGGCACCTTCCCCGAAACCAATATCCGGCTGTACTCGGTCGATGACGCCGGCCGCCACGGTGTGCTGTTCCGCTCGCTGGAAACCGCCCGCCTGGCGGTGGTCCCCGTCACCCGGGTCGGCCTCGGCATTCCCTACACCTGGGCGCGGATGCGAATCGACCGACAACCCGACCGCATCACCTATGAGAGTCTGCGCCGATGGCCGCGACCCGGTCTGCACAGCCGAGTGACGGTCAGCATCGGCGAACCGGTCGAGCCGACCCCGCTGGAGGTGTGGCTCACCGCCCGGTGGGGCGCCCACACCCGCAAAGCGGGCCGAACCTGGTGGCTGCCCAACGAACATGGGCCGTGGCCACTGCGCGCAGCACACCTCGTCGATCTGGAAGACGATCTGCTGCCGGCGGCCGGGGTCCGCCCCGCCGGCGAGCCGATGCGGGCACTCTTCTCCCCCGGCGTGCGGACCCGCTTCGGTCGGCCCACGCCGATCTGACCGGGTCTGATCACGCCCAATCTGATCAAGCCGAGGGGCAGCCCGCAGCGGCGGTCCGTAACTGCCGCGCCGAGGCTTCGTCGACCGGGAGATCGTAGCCGCGCAGCACCGCAATGAACTGAAGTGCATATTGACACCAGAACGCGGTGTTCGGCGGCATCCAGGACGCGGGCGGCTGATCTCCCTTGTCCTGGTTGGCTTCTCCGGCGACCGCGAGCAGGTTGGCCGGATCGTTGGCGAACCGTCGTCGCAATTCGTCAGTCCAGTGCCGCGCGCCCATATCCCAGGCGAACGCCAGCGGCACCAGATGGTCGATCTGAACTGACGCACCCACCTGATTGCCGCGAACGCACGCCACCGTGGCGTTGGTGTACGGGTCGCGCAGGGTGCCGGCAGCGACTGCTCGCGGGCAGCGTTTCGTACTCACATGGGTCGTATCGGTGAGGTCGCGGTCGAGGATGTCGTCGCGGGTGTCGCAACCGTTGTGTCCACCGGGCGCACCGTTGTCGTCATCCCAGGCATGCCCGAAAGCCGCCCGCAGGTAGTCCTCACCCCGGTGGCGTTCCGGCACCACGGCCAAGCCCGCAAGCACGTCGACTCCTGCTGCCACAGCCGGTGCCGCGGCGCGGGGATCGGATTCTCCGGAGCCGGCGATCACCTGTACGGCGACAATCACGGACACGACAGCGAACGCCGCGAGCCAGGGAAGTAGACCGCGCTTCACGACTTGTCCAGGTATTCCACCCGGTCACCGCCAGTGAATTGACCGGCCAGCACAACCATGCCGGGGTCGACGGGATCGGTGGCGTACAGCGAATCGCACAGTTCGCGCGCGGCGAGGATCACCTCAAGATGTTCGGCGAGGGACAAGAACCGCAGTGTCCCGGCGCGCCCGGATTGGTTACGCCCCAGCACATCTCCCTCGCGACGCTCGGCCAGATCCAGATCAGCCAGAACAAACCCGTCCAGCGTGCCGGACACCGCCTTGAGCCGCTCACCGGCCTTGGAATCCCCCGGCAATCGGGTCACCAGCAGGCAGAGGCTGGGATGCGCGCCACGCCCGATCCGGCCGCGCAACTGGTGCAGTTGGCTGATACCGAAACGGTCGGCATCCATCACCACCATCACCGTCGCATTCGGCACGTCGACACCCACCTCGATCACCGTGGTGCAGACCAAGACGTCGATCTCACCGGCCCGGAAGGCGGCCATCACCGCGTCCTTCTCCTCGGCGGGGAGCCGACCATGCATG
>CALQLM010000334.1 GCA_943331415.1 Bifidobacterium breve | reverse complement strand
GCAGAGCATCCACCGGAGCCGGTGGTTCCCACCCATCGGCGGCGCCGGATGTCCGGTCGTGATCCGCACGAGCCACATCGCGCCGCGACCCCGCTCGAACTGCTCTTCGACCTGACCTTCGTCGTCGCCTTCGGCGCCGCCGCGTCGGAATTGGCCCACGCGCTCGCGACCGGACACATCGGGTCGGGTCTGACCAGCTTCGTGTTCGTCACGTTCGCGGTCTGCTGGGCGTGGATCAACTTCAGCTGGTTCGCGTCGGGCTATGACACCGACGACTGGGTGTACCGCCTGATGACCATGCTGCAGATGGTCGGGGTCATCGTCCTGGCGCTGGGCATCCCAGCGGTCTACGCCTCGATCGAGCACGGTGAGCACGTGGACAACCGGCTGATGGTCGCCGGATACGTCGTGATGCGCATTGCCATGGTGGCGCAGTGGATTCGCGCGGCCAGGCAGGATCCAGCACGGCGAACTATGTGCTTGACCTATGCCGTGACGATCACCGTTGCGCAGATCGGCTGGATCGGCATCGCCATCGCCGAATTGTCGGTCCCGATGACCTTCCTTTTGGTCGCATTGATGACCCTGGTCGAACTAGCCGGCCCATGGCTCGTCGAGCGGCGCAACCGCGACAGTTCGCCATGGCATGCGCATCACATCGCGGAGCGCTACGGGCTGCTCACGATCATCGCGCTCGGCGAGGGTGTGATCGGTACCGTCGCGTCGCTGTCGGCGGTGGTCGCGGCGCAGGGCTGGAGCCTCGATGCCGTCCTGGTGGCAGTGGCCGGCACCGGCCTGACCTTCGGCATGTGGTGGATCTACTTCGTCGTGCCCTCAGCACATCTCCTGCACGCGCAACGCTGGAAGGCGGTCCCGTTCGGCTACGAGCACATTGCGGTATTCACATCGATCGTCGCGACCGGCGCCGGTTTACATGTGGCCGCGTACTACATCGAGCACCAGTCCACGCTGGGTTCGGTCGCGACCGTGCTGTCCGTCGCGATTCCGGTCGGGATCTACATCGGCTCGGTCTATCTGCTCTACCTATTGCTGGTAGGCGAACAGGACAGTTTCCATGCGCTGCTGATGGTGCTGACCGCGCTGGTGCTGGCGGGCGCGGTCGGGTTAGCCGCGGCCGGGGTGTCGATGGCGGTATGCCTGCTGGTGATCATGGGAGCCCCGGTGGTGACAGTGGTCGGCTTCGAGTTGTTCGGCCACCGCCACGCCGAAGCGGCGCTCGCCCGCCGGCTCAGCTCTGGTGATACGCCCAGGACTCGATGATCTCGCGAGCGATCGAGATCGAACCGGGCAGCAGCAGCCGCGAGGTTGACTCGCTGCTCCAGTCGCCCTCTTCGAGTGCGGCGCGCACCTCGGCGCGAGTGAACCAGTCCGCTTCGGCGATCTCGCCGTCGTTGAAGGCGAACTCCTGCTCGGGATCACCCAGGGCGTGGAAGCCGATCATCAGCGAGCGCGGGAACGGCCAGGGCTGGCTGCCGAGGTAGCGCACATCGCGGACCTCGAGCCCGATCTCCTCGGCGATCTCGCGCACCACGCACGACTCGAACGATTCGCCGGCCTCGACGAAACCGGCCAGCAGCGAGAACAACCGCGGCGGCCACAGGGTTTGGCGGGCCAGCACCGCGCGGTCGTGGCCGTCGTGCACCAGACAGATGACGGCGGGGTCGATGCGCGGAAACTCCTCGTGACCGGTCAGCAGGTTGCGTCGCGCCCAGCCGCCCCGGATCAGAGTGGTCGGGGAACCGTCGAGGGCCGAAAACCGGGCACTGGCATGCCAATTCAGCAGCGACAGGGCACACGCCACCAATTGGGCACTGACGTCGTCGAAACCATGGCTGGTTCGCCGCGGGTCGATGACGCGGGCGGCGTGTTCAGGCGCCTCCAACTCGGCACGCACCGCCCACACATGGCGGCCATCGGCGAGGCGGCCGAGGAACACCGCATCACCGGGCGGTTTGTCGGCGAACGCGGCGGCCGAGCCGAGCACCACCCGGTCGTCGGTGAACATCACCTGATTGCGCTCATCGACGCGCAGCAGCAGTGCGTCATCCCAACCGGCGATCGCGGCGTCGATATCGGTGCGCAGATGGTCGGCCCGATCGGCGCCGACCCGGGACAGCGAGGGCACATTGCGCAGCTGAAAGCTCAACGCGCTCAGTCCTGTGAGCCGGAGTCGCGGACGTAGAGCAACCGGTCGGCCTTCTCCAGCGCGTCGACCTCGGGTTCACCCACCCGGACCAGCTTTCCGTTACGGACTACCCCGAGCACGATCTCGCCGAGATGCTTCGGTGAGCCGCCGACCTCCTTGGCCTCGACCTCGCGTTCGGCGATGGCGAACCCGGCGTGCGGGGTCAACAGATCGTCGATCATTTCCACCACGGTGGGCTTGGAGGTGGCCAGACCGAGCAGTCGGCCCGCGGTCTCCGAGGAGACCACCACTGAGTCCGCGCCGGACTGCAACAGCAGATGCTGATTCTCGGCCTCGCGCACCGAGGCGATGATCGTCGCCTGGGGTGCCAGTTCGCGGGCGGTCAGGGTGACCAGCACGGCGGTGGGGTCATCGCTCGTTGCGACGATGATCGCCTTGGCGTGCTGGGCGCCGGCGAGCCGCAGCACATCGGATTTGTTGGCATCACCGCGCACGGTCACCAGTCCGGCCGCGTTGGCCCGGTCAAGCGACGTCTGGTTGGTGTCGACGACGACGATATCGGCCGGTGCGGCCCCGTCACCGATCATGGCGGACACCGCAGTGCGGCCCTTGGTGCCGTACCCGACAACGATGGTGTGGTGACGCACAGTGTTCCTCCAACGCTGAATCTTCAAAGCCTGACGTGACGCCGTGGTTAACGTCTCGACGGTGGTACCGACCAACACGATCAGGAACAACACCCGCAGCGGTGTTATCAGGAGAACGTTCATGAGCCGGGCGTGATCGGTGACCGGGGTGATATCGCCGTAGCCGGTGGTCGACAGCGACACGGTGGCGTAGTAAATGCAATCGAGCAGACTCAGGGTTGTGGGATCGCTGTCGACATCGCGGTAGCCATCCCGATCGAGGTACACCACGAGCACCGCGGCTGCCAACACCAACAGCGCGTAGAGCAGTCGGCGGGCGACGCGGCGGCCCGGGCTGACGAACTTCTCCGGGATACGTAAATAGTCGACGAGGGCCGAGTCGGGCTTGACGCCGAGATTGTCGTCGATGGCCCGCAGGTGGCGCAGCCG
>CALQLM010000333.1 GCA_943331415.1 Bifidobacterium breve | reverse complement strand
GGTCCCGGGTAGGCCGCGGCCTCGTCCATCGCATCGGGCAGGGCGGGCCACTACCGGCTCCAGGACCGGGTGAGCTCTTCGGCCAGCCAGGGCGGACTTGAGGACCTCATCGCCTCGGTCGTGGCGCCCAGTCCGTCTCGGCGCAGCTGGGCGGCGGTATGCCGGGCGGACAGCGCCGCCGGCGCGGTGTCGGACGCGCCGGTCCACGGCGGCAACACGGCCAACACGGCGACGACGCGCTCCGGATTGGCCAGCGCCCACCGGGCCGCGACCACCGCGCCGATCGACACTCCGCCGACGGCGATCGGTCCGCTCAGCGCTGCCTCATCGAGTGCCTGCCGGTACCCGCGGATCAGGTCATCGGCCCGAGGCGGCACCGCCACCAGGACTGCGCCCGCATCCTGCAGCGGCCCGGCGAAAACGCGACGCAGGTAGTCGTCATCCGAGCCCGTTCCGGGCAGCAGGACCGTCAGCACGCCGCGCAGATTGATCGACACCCCACGATCGTGCCTGTGGCCGATGCGCGGGACGCCTGCGGGTGCGCCTCGTGGCGCACGGGAACCAAGAGGTCTACCGTGGCGGGGGCAGTGTGATCCAACAACAGGAGAGACCATGGCTGCGGCCGAAGGTTTTGTGCGCCGTATCACCCGCCGGCTGCTGGAGAGCCCCGAAGAGCGTGACGCCGTGGAGCTCAGCGGCGAGGCCGCCAGCACCGGCGCCCACCGTGCAATCGACTGCCAGCGAGGCCAGGAAGTCACCATGATCGGCACGCTGCGCAGTGTGGAGACCAATGCCAAAGGCTGTTCCGGTGGTGTGCGTGCCGAACTGTTCGACGGCACCGACACCGTGATGCTGGTCTGGCTGGGCCAGCGGCGCATCCCCGGTATAGACAGCGGCCGCAAGCTTCGGGTCCATGGCCGGTTGGGCATGCTGGAGAACGGAAGCAAGGCGATCTACAACCCGCACTACGAGATCCAGCGGTGACAAGGGAGATCCAGCGGTGACGCCCTCGATCGGAGGGCCGCTGTGACCGAAGCGCGCCGCACTCCTGGTCAGGCGCTGCTCGGCCAGATGGGTGGCGTCAGCGGCCTGATCTATTCCGCGTTACCGGTCGCCGTCCTCGTTCCGATCTCCACCGCCTTCGGCTTGCTGCCCGCAATCTTCTCGGCACTCGGTGTCGCCGTCGCGATACTGCTGTGGCGACTGGTCCGACGGGACTCCGTACGACCAGCGCTCGCCGGGTTCCTGGGCGTGGGCATCAGCGCACTGATCGCCTGGTGGGTTGGCGCGTCCAAGGGATATTTCCTGCTGGGCATCTGGATGTCGCTGTTCTGGGCGGTGGTGTTCACTGCCTCAGTGCTGATCCGTCGGCCCATCGTGGGCTACGTCTGGAGTTGGGTCAACGGACACGACCGCAGTTGGCGCGGGTCACGCCAGGCGGTGCGGGCGTTCGACGCGGCCACGGCGACCTGGGTCGTGGTGTTCGGCGCGCGATTCATCGTCCAGCACCGCCTCTACGACGAGGACAAGACCGGCTGGCTCGGGGTCGCGCGCATCGCCATGGGCTGGCCGCTGGCCGCCCTCGGGGCGTTCGTCACCTATCTCGCCATCCGGGCCGCCCAGCGGGCGTTACACGCCACCCACGCGGCCATCACCGCGCCCGCCGATCTCGACGAGGCCCCGGCCAGGGACTAATCCCTCCCGTGGCTAATGGCCGGGGTTGGCCAGCAGGGTGCGCAGGTCGCCCTCGACCTCCGGCGCCGCGACGAACAACAGCTCGTCACCGCCTTCGAGTGGTTCATCCGGTTCCGGCACGATGACCCGCTGACCGCGCAGGATCGTCACCAGGGCCACATCGCGGGGCAGAGCCAGCTTGCGGACCGGCCTACCGCCCCAGGGCGTGTCATCGGGCAGCGTGATCTCGACCAGGTTGGCGTGACCGTGACGGAATTCCATCAGGCGCACCAGATCGCCCACGGCGAAGGCCTCCTCCACCAGCGAGGCCAGCATCCGGGGGGTGGACACCGCGACGTCCACACCCCACGCGCCATCGAAGAGCCATTCGTTGCGGGGATCGTTGACGCGCGCCACCACACGTGAGACCGCGAATTCGGTCTTGGCCAGCAGGCTCAGCACGACGTTGACCTTGTCGTCGCCGGTCGCTGCGATCACCACATCGAACTCCTCGAGGTGCATTTCTTCGAGGAGGCTGAGTTCGCAGGCGTCCCCAAGGCGCCAGTGCGCTGCCGGAATCGCGTCGAGGTCGACGTGACCTGCATTGCGCTCGATCAGTGTGACGTCGTGGGAGTTCTCCACCAGTTCCCTGGCAATCGAACGGCCGACAGCACCCGCGCCGGCAATGGCGACCTTCATGTCAGCCGCTCCTTCGTCATTCCCCGACCCCTTCTGCGGGCGGCTGGGCAGCGATCGCCAGCGCTTCGGCGGCGTGCCCGGACACTGCCGCGAGGTAAACCTGGTCACCGGCCTGGATGACCGTCTTGGACTCCGGCAGCACCCCGGTGCCGAATCGGATCAGAAACGCCACCCGGGCCCTGGTGGCCTCCTCCAGAGAGGTCACCCGATGGCCCATCCACGAATCATTGAGGGTCACCTCGATGACCGCGACCGTGCCGGTGGGATCGCGCCACTTGGCGGTCTCGCCCTCGTGGGTGAGGGCGTGCAGCAGGCGGTCGGTGGTCCAGGGCACGGTGGCCACGGTGGGGATGCCCAGACGCTCATAGACGGCCGCTCGCTTGGCGTCGTAGATCCTGGCCACCACCCGTTGCACGCCGAACATTTCCCGCGCCACCCGGGCCGAGATGATGTTGGAGTTGTCACCGGAGGACACCGCGGCGAATGCGTCAGCACCTTCAATCCCGGCCCGCAGCAGAACTTCCCGGTCGAAACCCATCCCGAGCACATGCTTGCCGGAGAACTCCGGCGAGAGACGATTGAACGCGGTGGGGTCGCGGTCGATGACCGCCACCTCATGCCCGATCCGGGAGAGCGCGTCGGCCAGGGAGGCGCCGACACGACCGCAGCCCATCACCACAACCCGCACGTGAGGTCCTTTCGGCTGTCTCGCATGCGGCCCACCGGCGGGCCGCACGGTATGGGGAACGCTACCGGCATCGGGGGCAAGGCTTACTCTTGGCTCTCGTGTCCAAGCTTTCGAAGATGACGCGGCGGGTTCTGCTGGGCCAGCCGTTCCGTAGCGACAAGCTGAGCCACACCCTGCTGCCC
>CALQLM010000332.1 GCA_943331415.1 Bifidobacterium breve | reverse complement strand
TAGAACTCGACGATGAGCTGCTCTGCGAGCGGGACCTGAATCTGCTCGCGAGTGGGCAACTGGTGGATGAGGATCCGCTGGCGTTCGCCGACCACCTGCAACCAGGACGGGATCGGACGGTCACCCGCCACCTCCCGGGAGATCTGGAACGGCAGCGTGTTGATCGACTTGTCGCGAACATCGACGATGTCGTACTGCGACACCCGGTAGCTCGGAACATTCACCTTCACGCCGTTGACAGTGAAGTGGCCGTGGCTGACCAGCTGTCGAGCCATCCGCCGAGTGCGCGCCAGACCGGCGCGGTAGACGACGTTGTCCAGCCGGCTTTCCAGGATCTGCAGCAGGTTCTCGCCGGTCTTGCCGACAGAACGGTTCGCCTCTTCGTAATAGCGGCGGAACTGCTTCTCCATCACGCCGTAGGTGAAGCGGGCCTTCTGCTTCTCCTGCAGCTGCTGGCGGTACTCGCTCTCCTTGATCCGCGCGCGGCCATGCTGGCCGGGCGGGTAGGGACGCTTCTCAAATGCCTGATCGCCACCGACGAGGTCGACGCCGAGCCGGCGCGACTTGCGGGTCATAGGACCGGTATAACGAGCCATTACTGTGATCCTCCCTAGACCCGGCGCCGCTTGGGCGGACGGCAGCCGTTGTGCGGCTGCGGAGTGACATCGGAAATCGCGCCAACCTCAAGGCCGGCGGCCTGCAGCGAACGAATCGCGGTTTCGCGGCCCGAACCCGGACCCTTCACGAAAACATCGACCTTCTTGACGCCGTGCTCCTGAGCCTTGCGGGCGGCATTCTCCGCGGCCAACTGAGCGGCGAACGGAGTCGACTTGCGCGAACCCTTGAAGCCGACATGGCCCGACGACGCCCATGCGATGACGTTGCCCTGCGGGTCGGTGATGGACACGATGGTGTTGTTGAACGTGCTCTTGATGTGAGCGGCACCGTGCGGGACGTTCTTCTTTTCCTTGCGACGGGTCTTCTGACCCTTCTTGGCGCCGGAAGCGGCCTTCTTCGGAGGTGCCATTACTTAGCCTTCTTCTTGCCGGCGATGGTGCGCTTCGGGCCCTTGCGGGTGCGCGCATTGGTCTTTGTCCGCTGACCGCGGACGGGCAGCCCGCGGCGATGCCGAAGGCCCTGATAGCAGCCGATCTCAATTTTGCGACGGATGTCGGCCTGCACCTCGCGGCGCAGGTCACCCTCGACCTTGAGATTGCCTTCGATGTATTCGCGCAGCTGGGTCAGCTGGTCGTCGGAAAGATCCTTACTCCGCAGATCCCGGTCGATACCGGTCGCCGCGAGAATCTCCTGGGATCGGGTGCGCCCGATACCGAAGATGTAGGTCAGCGCGATCTCCATGCGCTTGTCGCGCGGAAGGTCCACGCCCACTAAACGGGCCATGTGTTGGCATTCCTCTTTTTTCTGCGGAGGTCTGTTCCCAGTCCATCCCGGAGGTTTCCGGGGCCCGGCCTCCGTTCCGGGCGTGCGCACTCGGCGTATCCGGGTGCTGGTTCTGGGAGGTCTTCATTTAGTTGTGTTCGGCGCCGATCTCGACGGCGGGGCTAGATCTGACTACCCCTGGCGCTGTTTATGGCGCGGATCAGGGCAGATCACCATGACCCGCCCATGCCGACGGATCACCCTGCACTTGTCGCAGATCGGCTTGACGCTCGGGTTCACCTTCACAGCGGTCCTTCTAGTCGTTCTTGTCGTGGTCGTTACTGATCGTGATCGTTTGCGTGGGGGGCTTACTTGTACCGGTAGACGATCCGGCCACGGGTCAGGTCATAGGGTGAGAGCTCCACCACGACCCGGTCCTCGGGCAGGATGCGGATGTAGTGCTGCCGCATCTTGCCACTGATGTGGGCAAGCACCTTGTGGCCGTTCTCCAGCTCAATGCGAAACATCGCATTGGGCAGGGGCTCGACCACGCGGCCCTCGACCTCGATGGCGCCGTCTTTCTTGCCCATATCCTCACAAATTCTTGCGTTGTCGGTCCGTTGGGCAGCATTCGCCCGACTCAAAAACGTGAGCCGGTGGAAAGATCAATCCAGGACTGGACACGCACGAGCCGGCGCGAGTACCGCACCGCCTGCTCACGATACCCGCTGGACGGGTCCATCTCCAAAATGGTCCGTCTGGGCCGATAAGGTGGGGCGATGCGGCTCTTGGTCACCGGCGGCGCAGGGTTCATCGGAGCCAACTTCGTCCACAGCACCACCCGTGACCGGGCCGGGGCCACTATCACGGTGCTCGACGCCCTGACCTCGGCCGCCAGCCGTGAATCGCTGAACTCCCTGGGTGAGAGCATTCGACTCATCGAGGGCGATGTGACCGATGAGACCCTGGTCGATCGCCTGGTGGCCGACTCCGACGCGGTGGTGCACTTCGCGGCCGAGACGCATGTGGACAATTCGCTGGACGATCCGGCACCGTTCCTGCGCAGCAATATCGTCGGAACGTTCTCGGTGTTGGAGGCTGTCCGCCGACGTGGAGTGCGGCTGCACCACGTTTCCACCGACGAGGTCTACGGCGATCTGCCGATCGACGGGCAGGTCCGATTCACTGCCAGCACGCCCTACAACCCGTCGAGTCCCTACGCTGCCACCAAAGCTTCCGCCGACATGCTGGTTCGGGCGTGGGTACGGTCCTATGGCGTGCGGGCCACGATCTCCAACTGCTCCAATAACTACGGGCCGTTCCAGCACATCGAGAAGTTCATCCCCCGCCAGATCACCAACGTGATCCGCGGCATCCGCCCCAAGCTCTACGGCAAGGGAGAGAACGTCCGCGACTGGATCCACGCCGACGACCACTCCTCCGCCGTCCTCACCATCCTCGACAAGGGCCAGATCGGTGAGACCTACCTCATCGGCGCCGACGGCGAGAAAGACAACAAGACCGTCGTCGAACTCATCCTCACCCTCATGGGCGAATCCCCCGACGCGTACGACCACGTCACCGACCGGCCCGGCCACGACATGCGCTACGCCATCGACTCCACCAAACTCCGCACCGAACTCGGCTGGACACCCCAGTACCGCGACTTCGACGCGGGCCTTGCCGCCACCATCGACTGGTACACAGCCAACGAACCCTGGTGGGCACCCGCGAAAGACGGCGTCGAAGCCTTTTACGCCTCGAAAGGCCAGTAACCCCGATGACCGAGTACGCCAAACCGCTCGCCGTCATCAACGGACGCGGAACCGGACGCAACTCATAGTGCAGCGGCATATCGTTCTGTTCC
>CALQLM010000331.1 GCA_943331415.1 Bifidobacterium breve | reverse complement strand
TCGGTGATGCCACCGCGGATCAGGCCCGCGATCGAAACACCAAGCTTGGCAGCGACGAGGTTCTTCGGGTGCGGCCCGTTCTTGCGGAGCTCCTTGAGCCACTGAGGCGGGTCGGCCAGCAGAGCTGCCAACTCGTCGCGCGTGATCGCGTTCTCCCGGAACTCCGCAGGGGTTGCGGGCAGGTACACGTCCAGCTTCTTGGCCGCCGTGGCGGGCTTCATAGACTGCGTTTTCGGCCTGCTCATTGCTCGAGCTTATCGACGCGGCCCGGCGGTAGCCTGATCCGGTGACCCCGTCCTCGCTTACCCTCGGTTATGTCCCCGGCGGTACACCCGCGAAGTGGGCGCGGATTTGGGCGGAGCGCCACCGCGAGGTTCCGCTGACGCTGCACGCCGTGTCCGCGGCGACGGCGGCCGAGCACGTGCGGGCCGGCAACGTCGATGTGGCATTGCTCCGGCTGCCGACCGACACATCCGGCTTGGCTGTCATCCCGCTGTACGAGGAGGCGACGGTCGTCGTGGTGCCCACCGATCACCTTCTCAGTGCGGCCGATGAAGTGACCTCCGCGGATCTTGATGACGAGCCATTGCTGCTGCCGCTCGACGACGTCGTCGCCTGGGTGGACGCTCCCGGCGTCCCGATCGATCACCGACCCGAAACAACCCTGGCCGCAACAGAACTCGTCGCCGCGGGGGTTGGGGTGCTGATCGTGCCGCAATCGTTGGCCCGGCTGTATCACCGCAGGGACCTCACGTATCGTCAGATCGCCGACGCACCGGCGTGCGCTATCGCCCTTGCTTTCCCGGAAGGGCCGCAATCGGCGGAGGTCGAGGAGTTCATCGGGATTGTGCGGGGCCGCAAACCAGGCTCGTCGCGCGGGCAGGCTCAGACCGCGCCAAAGCGCACCGCCCGGGAGAAGGCCCTCGCCAAACAGGCCACGCGCCCCGCCGCGGGGAAGGTAGCCCGCAAGCCCGGCCGGGCCGGGCGCGGGTAACGCGTGAGCGCGCTCATCCGTCGATGAGCCTGCGGTGAACCCCTAATCGTCCGATACGGTCACGCCGCGCCAGAAGGCGACGTAGCCGGCGATGTTCTCGGCTGCCGGCTTTGGTTGCGGATATGTCCAGGCGGCGTCGTTGTTGGTCGCGCCGCCGACGGTGATCGAGAAATAGTCAGCGACGCCCTTCCATGAGCACGTGGTGTGGGTCGAGGTTGAGGTGAAGTACTCGCGGTTGAGCGAATCCGGCGGGAAGTAGTGGTTGCCTTCGACCACCACAGTCGCATCGGACTCAGCCAGTACGGTGCCACTCCAGATCGCTTTCATGAGCATGACTCCTCTTCTGGGAAACTCACCGACAACCGTGACGGTACTCGCCGAGTGTCAGTGCGGAGCTGGCCGACGAAGCTACACCTCGTCAGGCGTTGGGCTTCCGTAGTCCCACGACCGTGTTCGCACGGGTGTCAAGCGGATGTAGACCGCGCCCGGTCTGGCTTCGGCGGGCCAGTCGGATTCTGGAACACCCCGTGCCCGGGCACCTTCCCTCGCGAGCTGTAGTGCCTCTTCTGGTTCGCGAACGATGCGGGCCCGACCTTGCAACATCACGCCCCGGATATCGGCCATGGTGGAGCCGTCTTCAAGCAGGACACTGACGTTCGGGTTGCTTTCGACGTTGGCAACTTTGTGCGTCCCATCTCGCACGCCCATGATGATGTCGCGGCCGAGGCGAAAGTATCCAAGGGGTACCGAGTGTGGGAAACCATCGTTGTCGATGGTGCTCAGGATCGCCCAGCCCGGGCGGCTATCGAGATACGCCTCAATTTGTTCGTCACTGAGTTTTCTTGGCATGAGCAGAGGTTAACAAGGACCAGTGGCGCGCGATGTCGGTCGGTGTGGGGTTAAATGCGTCATGCAGATCGATGGATCGGTGGCGGTGGTCACCGGGGCTGGCTCGGGTATTGGAAGATCCATCGCGGCGGCGCTGGCATCAGCTGGTGCGTCGGTGGTGGTCGGTGACATTAACGCGGTATCGGCTGCTGAGACGGCGGCGATGATCGGTGGGGTCGCGGTGGTTGCCGATGCCGCGAGTGCGGACGGTATCGCATCTTTGCTCAATACTGCACGTCGAGAGTTCGGCGCCGTGGATATCTACGTCGCCAATGCCGGCATCGTTGGACAGCCCGGCCTCGGCGATGACGAAGCCGCCTGGGATCAGATCATCGATATCAACGTGCGCGCGCACATCCGGGCGGCTAAAGCCGTTGTGCCGGAATGGCTAGAGCGCGGTGGCGGGCACTTCGTCGTCGTCGCCTCAGCTGCAGGCTTGCTGACGCAGTTGGGTGCGGCGCCGTACAGCGTGACCAAGCATGCCGCCGTCGGATTCGCGGAGTGGTTGTCCATCACCTACGGCGACAGAGGTATCGGCGTGAGCTGTGTGTGCCCGATGGGCGTGGACACCCCACTGCTGCGCGCCATGTCCGACTCGCCGGACCCGCAGGCTCGCGTGGCCGGCGCCGCCGTGACCGGTGCCGGTGCTGTGATCAGCCCGGAGGATGTAGCCGATCTGGTGGTCGGTGCCATTGCGGACGGAACGTTTCTGGTGCTGCCGCATCCGGAAGTGCTCACCATGTTCGGGCAGAAGGCCGCCGACCACGACAGGTGGATCGCCGGGATGCGCCGCTACCAACGCAGCCTGGATCAGTCCGGTCTGGGTTAGCCGGGCGGGACCGTAATCCCGATCGCATGGACGAAAATGAAAGCGTTCAGCAGCGCCATGACGAGGGCAGGCAGAGCGTCGACGAGGGAGTCGCCGGACCGGAAACGGACGATGACCCCGGCGACCATCAACACGGTCAAGCCGGCTGATGCGGCGATATCGAAGTGCGGAACCAGGTATCCGAGCAGGAGCCCGAGGGCACCCAAGACCTCGAGGCCGCCGGTGAGCCTCCGGAACCTGCTCAGCCCGAAGCGTTCGAACTCCGCGGCCATCGCATCCGAGACGAGCACGCTGGTCCCGTAGTACAGGAACAGCACGATCGATACGGCCTTGGCGATTTCGTAGAGCAAGTACATGAGGATGTAATTCCGATCAACTATGGTTCAGGGACCCGGAGGTTTACGGGTACAGCGCACTTCAGCAGTAAAGGCATCCGATGTCATCGTTCGTGGTTTCCACCGTTCTCCAAGTTGTGGTCGCACTGGGACTGCTCAATGTCTGGTTGGTGCGGGCGGGGGCATCGACCGCGTATCGAGG
>CALQLM010000330.1 GCA_943331415.1 Bifidobacterium breve | reverse complement strand
TTCCCAACAACGGACAGTCGGCCACCGCGATCTCCATCCCGCGCGACTCCTATGTGGACGCACCGGGCCTCGACAAGACGAAGATCAACGGCGTCTACGGCCAAGTCAAACTGGAGCGGATGAAGGAACTCGTCGAGAACCGGGGTATGGATCCGGCCCAGGCCGAACCCCTGGCGGTGGAGGCCGGTCGCAACGCTCTCATCAAAACGGTGGCCGATCTCACCGGTGTCACCGTCGATCACTATGCCGAGATCGGGCTGCTGGGTTTCTCACTGATCACTGACGCACTCGGCGGCGTCGAGGTGTGCCTCAAAGATGCGGTCTACGAACCGCTTTCCGGTGCCGACTTTCCGGCCGGCTGGCAGCGCCTCGACGGCCCGCAGGCGCTCAGCTTCGTCCGGCAGCGCCACGACCTTCCGCGCGGTGACCTCGACCGGGTAGTGCGCCAGCAGGTGGTGATGGCTTCCCTTGCCCACCAGGTGATTTCGGGCCGTACGCTGAGCAGCCCGGCGACGCTGGGCAACCTCCAGGACGCCATCCAACGCTCAGTGGTGATCTCCACGGGCTGGGACATCATGGACTTCCTCAAGCAGTTGCAGAAGCTGGCTGCCGGCAATGTCGCCTTCGCCACCATCCCGGTTCTGGCCGAGGACGGCTGGAGCGATGACGGTATGCAGTCGGTGGTGCGGGTCGATCCGGCGCAGGTGAAGGAGTGGGTGTCCGGACTGCTGCAGGACCAGGCGCAGGGCAAGATCGAGAAGGTCGCCTACTCCCCCGACCAGACCACCGCCGACGTCGTCAACGACACCGAGATCAACGGACTGGCCGGCGCGGTGTCAGATCGGCTCAGCGCCTTGGGATTCGGCACCGGCGCCGTCGGCAACAATGACAAGACCAAGGTCAGCGAAAGCCAGGTTCAGGCCGCCACTTCCGATGATCTCGGCGCCCAGGCGGTCGCCAAGGATCTCGGCGGCTTACCGGTGGTGGCCGATTCGTCCATCCCACCCGGGACCGTGCGGGTGGTCCTGGCTGACGACTACGTCGGACCGGGCTCCGGTCTCGACGGCACACTGCCCATGGCGGCCCCGGTGGAGTTGGAGTCCTCGGATATCGAGGCTGCATCCGCCGACGCGCCGCCACCGTCGCCGGTGATCACCGCGGGGTCCAATGACCCGAAGTGTGTCAATTAATGGCGCACGTCAACTGATGACCAATCTCACTGACGCACTGCTGGATCCATTGCTCGCGGCCAACCCGATGGGCCCGCGCATCACCTTCTATGACGACGCCACCGGTGAACGGATCGAACTGTCGACGGTCACCCTGGCGAACTGGGCGGCCAAGACCGCCAACCTGCTGCGCGACGAACTCGGCGCCGGACCCCGCACCCGGGTGGCAGTGCTGCTGCCGGCGCACTGGCAGACCGCGGCGGTGCTGCTCGGCGTGTGGTGGATCGGCGCGGAGGTGGTCTGCACCGGGCTGGCCGATATCGCGCTGTGCACCGGTGACCGCCTGGCCGAAGCCGATGAGGTGGCCCAGGGCGGCGAGGTGTCGGTGCTGTCGCTGGACCCGTTCGGTAAGCCGGCCGATGGTCTGCCGGTCGGTGTCACCGACTACGCCACCGCGGTGCGGGTGCACGGCGATCAGGTGACACCGGAACGCTCACTCGGACCGGCTCTCGATGGCCGCGATGTCGACGCCGTGCTCGACGCCGCCCGACGCAGCGCGCAAGCCCTCGGGCTGAACGCGGCCGACCGGGTCATGTCGATGCAGCCCTGGTCGACCCCGCAGCAGATCGTCGCCAACCTGCTGGCGGTATTCGCCTCAGGTGCCTCGCTGGTTCAGGTCACCAACGCTGATCCCGCACTGCTCGACCGGCGCCGGATGACCGAGAAGGTCACCCGGACGCTGGAGTGAGTGTTTAGGGAGCCAGATTCCAGACGGCCGGATCCTCGGCCGGGAAGCTCGGGCACGTGGCCGCGACCGCGTCGGCAGCCGCGTCCTGGGTGCGGAACAGCTCCATGTAGACCGGGAAGACGTTGGCCAGTAGGTCAACCTCGGCCTGGCGGTCCTGCGGCTGCTTCTGCAGCAGCAGATTCATGTGGTAGATCACGCCACCCTGGATCCACCCGGGCTCGGAGTTGTACTTCTCCACGATCGCGCCGTAGGCGATCGGGTCGACCACCTTGGTGGCGGCCATCAGCTGATCCAGCGAGCACTGGGTGTTGAGCAGCGCGGGCGGAACCGCGTTGGGGTCATCGGCGGCGGCGGTTGCGGGAATAGCAAGGCCGGCGATGGACAGCGCACTGAGCGCGCAGACGGTACGACGAAGGAAAACGGACGTATTCACAACCGATCAATCTAAGTCATCAACGCGCAGAGTCGAACATCGTAGCCCACTAAGCTTCCAAGAGTGCAGGTCAATGAGGACGTCAGTCACGCGGACGCAGCGGTACTGCGGGCCGAACAGCGCAGCCTGCACACCCACATGTACACCATGCTGTTCTTGGCGCTGCTGGGCTTCGCGATCTATGCCATCACCCGGGTGTCGGCCACCCAACTCGACGGCGTCATCTCGCTGATCAACGCGGCCGCCGCGTTCATCGCGGCCAAGTTGGCATTCACCTCATCGCAGCCGGCCGACATCGACAACCCCCACGGCCGGCTCGCGCTGGAGAACCTCTACGCACTGTTCCGCTCGCTGATGATCCTCGGCGTCGTGGTCGTCGCCGTCGTCACGAACACGAGCAAGGTGATCGACTACCTCATCACCCGCAAGGGCAGCGAGCCCGAGTTCGGTCTTGCGGCCGTCTACACCGCCGTCGTCGCGCTGATCTGCCTTGGCCTGAAGTGGAATCACGAGCGCAACAACCGCTCGGTCAACGGTGCCTCGTCGCTATTGAAGGTCGAGGCCACCGCCACCAAGATGGAAGCCCTCATCAGTGCCGGCATCTGCGCCTCACTGGTCTTTGTCGCGGTGATTCCGGACGGCACGTTTCTGACCTCGGAGCGCTTCAACATCAAGGACATCGCCGACAGCATCATCGTGCTCATCCTGTGCGCGCTGCTCGTCGGTGAACCCATCCACCAGATCCGTCTGGAATTCGGCCGGCTGTCGGGCCAGCGGGCAGATCCCGCCCTCGATGTCGCGGTGCGCGAGGCGATCGCCGCGGTCGCCGCCGAGCACGCCAGCGAACTCGATCACGAACTGACTCTGGTCGATTCGCTCGCCATCAGCCGGGGCAAGGCC
>CALQLM010000329.1 GCA_943331415.1 Bifidobacterium breve | reverse complement strand
TGCACCATCTTCACGAAGTGGCCCGCGCCGTCGGGGCCGATATGGGCGCAGCACGGCACACCATCGACATGTGCGGAGATCTCCTCCAGTAGCGGTCCCAGCGATTCGTAGGACTTCTTCGGGCCGCCGGGCATGATCGATGGTCCGTTGAGTGCGCCCTCCTCGCCGCCGGAGATGCCGGCGCCGACGAAGTGCAGTCCGCGTTGCGCCATGGCTTTCTCGCGCCGGATGGTGTCGGTGTAGAGCGCATTACCGCCGTCGATGATGATGTCGCCGGCTTCCATCGCATCAGCGAGCTCATTGATCACCGCGTCGGTGGCCTCGCCGGCTTTCACCATGATGAGCACTCTGCGGGGCCGCTCGAGAGCAGCGAGGAACTCCCCGATGGTCTCGGTGCGCACGAAATTGCCATCGCCGCCGTGCTGGGCCAGGAGCGCGTCAGTCTTGGCCACCGACCGGTTGTGCAGGGCCACGGTGTACCCGTGCCGGGCGAAGTTGCGGGCGATATTGGAACCCATCACAGCCAGACCGGTGACTCCGATGTGGGCGGTGGGTTTCGATGCGGAGCTCATGAAGCGCCTTTCAACGTTGTGCCCCAATGTTTCTGAATTCGGGGCGGGGGTTTCAGATCAGGAAGAGCCGACGAAGCTCGGTCAGCCACGGAACCACGACGGCGACGGTTGGTACCACCAGCACTGCTGCGGCACCAAGATATGCCGCCAGCGACAGTGCGCGGCTGTTCGGCGGTCCGGACAGTCTGCGCACCCTCATCACCGTCGTCGGGCCGCCGGCGGCCATCGCGCCTGCGGGCGTGGGGGCCGCAGCGCAGGCGACCAGCGCCCGCGCCACCGGGGTGGGGCCCACGGCGCGCACCGCAGCATCGTCGGCAAGCAGTTCCACCAGCAGACGCACGGCGTTGAGCGCGCTTCTGCTGCGAACGAACCGGGGGAACGCGGTGTGCACCGCGATGAAGAATTCCAGCACCAGATCGTGGCGGGCACGCAGATGCGCACGCTCATGGCGGACTATTGCCGCCAGCTCAGATTCCTCCAGTGTGCGCAGCGTTCCCGCACTCAACACCACGCGGCTGCGCATACCGGGCAGGCAGTAGGCCAACGGCTCGGCAACCTGGAGGATCCGGGTACCGACCAACTCGTGATGCCGATCACCCAGAAGATCCACCATCATTCGGTGGTAGGCCCGGCGCCGACGCGTTCCGATCGCAACCTGCATGACCGACACGATCAATCGGGCACCGATCAGCAGTGTCAGCGCGAGAACGCCGACCGAGCACAGCCACAGCGGCCACCCCAGGACGTCGATCTCCCCGGCGATGCTCGAGGTGGGTCGACCGTCCGGCCCCGGTAGGAAAAGTCGGCTGGCGAGTGCCAGTCCGGCGCTGAAAGCCGACAGCACCGCGGCCGCCGCGACGGCCTGCCAGAGCACGATCGCCGCACGCGGGGCGCGCATCGGCCAGGACGCGCGAGCCAGCAGCGCCGGGAGGGGACCGGCGAGGGCAATCGCGAGAAGTATGAAGGCCAGTGCGGACACGACAGACAGTCTCCCTCAGCGGGCGGGACAACCGCCAGCGGATCTAATCCGGGGTTTCCCCGCGGTGATGTTTGGCTTCCAGGTCGGCCAGCGCACTGCGCAGCGCATCAGCCTCCTCGGCCCCGACCCGTTCGACGAAATTCATCAGGGCCGCCCGACGATCGACGGAATCGGCGGCCTGATCCAGCGCATCCACCATCAGACCTGCGACCAGTTCGTCCCGACCATTCATCGCGGCATACTGGTGAGCGCGGTCATCGCGGATCTGAATGACCAGCGACTTGCGGGCGAGCCGCTGCAGGACCGTCATCACGGTCGTATAGGCCAGGTCGCGCTGGGTGCAGAGGGCATCGTGGACCTGCCGCACCGTCTGCGGTCCTTCCGTGGCCCACAGGTGATCCATCACGGCGCGTTCCAGATCACCGAGACCGGTCAGCTTCGCCATATCCTGTCCGCGTTCATAAGTAGGACACCCTACCCGGTAGTACTACCGGGCGTCGTATCAGTTGTACCCCGGACGGGCACCCGGCCGGATCGCGGTGTAGACACACATCCGTGGATTCCGAAGTTCCGAGCGAGTTCTCCGCGCCCTACGACGCTCAACTCGGCCTGGTCTATACCGAGGTCTCACCCGACGGCATGAAAGCGCAACTGGACGTCAAGCCCAGCCTGCTGCAGCCGATGGGCATCGTGCACGGCGGCGTGTGGTGCTCGATGGTCGAGTCGATGGCAAGTGTGTCGGCATATGTCTGGCTCAAAGAAAACGGGGGCGGCAATGTCGTCGGAGTCAACAACAACACCGATTTTCTGCGCGCCATCACCGAGGGCACCGCATACGGGGTGTCCGAACCGGTGCATCGCGGCCGCCGGCAGCAGCTATGGCTGGTGACGATCCATGACGACAAGGAGCGACTCATCGCACGCGGGCAGGTTCGGTTACAGAACCTCGAGCCCGAGCAGTAGGGACTCCTAGCCGGGGCGTCCGGCCAGGCGCAGGACCAGTTGGGCGCCGCCGAGCGGACTTGTAGCCAAAGACGCTGTGCCGCCGTGAAGTTCAGCCTGTTGGGCGACGAGCGCCAGACCCAGCCCCGAACCTGAACGCGATGCCGTGGATCCGCGGGAGAATCTCTCGAAGACCGCGGCGCGTTCCTCCTCGGGCACACCGCTGCCGTTATCGTCGATGGTGACGACGACTCCCGCTGCCGAACTCGCCACGGCAAGTTGGACTTCGGTAGCGCCGCCGTGTTTGACGGCGTTGGCGATCGCGTTGTCAATGACCAGTCGCAGTCCGACCGGC
Source organism: Bifidobacterium breve (assembly GCA_943331415.1). Classification (GTDB taxonomy): domain Bacteria; phylum Actinomycetota; class Actinomycetes; order Mycobacteriales; family Mycobacteriaceae; genus Mycobacterium. Next base: position 412 of record CALQLM010000329.1, on the reverse strand, counting down.
AGTCCGACCATCAGCACCGCCGGCGAGGGCACCAGCGACACTCGGAGGTCGGGGTAGGTGCGCTCGGCATCGTGGGCGGCACGATCGAGCAACTCGGTGATGTCGAACGGGACGAAATCATCGGCGGTGGTCAGTTCACCCTGGGCGAGGCGCTCCAGTGCGGTCAAGGTGGCCTCGATCCGGCTCTGGGTCCTGATCACGTCTCCCACGACCTCTTTGCGCTGCTCGTCGCCCAATTCGAGGGTGGAGAGCACTTCGAGGTTGGTCCGCATAGCCGTCAACGGTGTGCGCAGTTCATGCGAGGCGACCGCGGCGAAGTCCCGCGCCGATTCCAGTGCGGCCCGGGTGCGAGCCTGCTCATCACCGATCCGGGCGAGCATTCCCTCCACCGCGTCGCCGATCTCGACCGCCT
>CALQLM010000328.1 GCA_943331415.1 Bifidobacterium breve | reverse complement strand
GGCAAGCTGCTGCCGCGCGACCGGGTCGACGGGTTGCTCGACGCGGGCAGTCCGCTGCTGGAAATTGCACCGCTGGCCGCCGATGGCATGTACGACGATGAATGCCCGGGGGCGGGAATCATCACCGGCATCGGCCGGGTATCCGGCCGGGAATGCATGATCGTGGCCAACGACGCCACCGTCAAAGGTGGCACCTACTACCCGGTGACGGTCAAGAAGCATCTGCGCGCTCAGGAGATCGCGGCGCAGAACCGACTGCCGTGTCTCTACCTGGTGGACTCCGGCGGGGCATTTTTGCCCCGACAGGACGAGGTGTTCCCCGACCGCGATCACTTCGGCCGCATCTTTTTCAACCAGGCGACGATGAGCGCGGCCGGTATCGCGCAGATCGCCGCTGTGCTCGGGTCGTGCACCGCCGGCGGTGCCTACGTTCCGGCGATGAGTGACGAAGCGGTGATCGTGCGCAACCAGGGCACCATCTTCCTGGGTGGGCCGCCGCTGGTGAAAGCCGCAACCGGCGAGATTGTGACGGCCGAGGAACTCGGTGGCGGGGACCTGCATTCCCGCAAGTCAGGTGTCACTGACCATCTGGCCCGAGATGATCGTGACGCTCTACAGATTGTGCGCCGGATCGTGGCCACCCTCGGCCCGCGCACGCCGGCACCGTGGGAGGTGCGTACGCCCGTCGACGCGATCGCCGATCAACATGACCTCTACGACGTGGTCCCCATCGACACCCGGGTGCCCTACGACGTTCGCGAGGTCATCACGCGCGTTGTCGACGGCGGTGAGTTCAGTGAGTTCAAAGCCGAATACGGCACCACGTTGGTCACCGGCTTTGCGCACATCCACGGCCATCCCGTCGGCATTGTCGCCAACAATGGCGTGCTGTTCGGCGAATCCGCCGTCAAGGGAGCGCATTTCATCCAGCTGTGCGATAAACGCACGATCCCGTTGGTTTTTCTGCAGAACATCACCGGCTTCATGGTCGGCCGCGACTATGAGGCGGCCGGAATCGCCAAACACGGCGCCAAGATGGTGACCGCGGTGGCCTGCGCCCGCGTCCCGAAATTCACCGTCGTCATCGGTGGTTCCTACGGCGCAGGGAACTACTCCATGTGTGGCCGGGCCTATTCGCCACGTTTCCTGTGGATGTGGCCCAATGCCAGGATCTCGGTGATGGGCGGCGAGCAGGCGGCATCGGTTCTGGCCACCGTCAGTGGCGAGATGACACCTGATGAAGAAGAGGCCTTTAAAGCTCCTATTCGTGCCCAGTATGAACACCAGGGCAATCCCTACTACTCGAGTGCCCGATTGTGGGACGACGGAGTTATCGACCCCGCTGACACGAGAACCGTTCTGGGGTTGGCGCTTTCCGCCGCAGCCAATGCGCCGCTTGAGCCGGTGTCCTACGGAATCTTCCGGATGTAGTGACATGACGCCACGAGTGTTCGACACCGTTCTGATCGCCAACCGCGGCGAGATTGCCGTGCGCGTGATTCGGACGTGTAAAGCCATGGGCATTCGGGCCGTGGCGGTCTACAGCGACGCCGATGCGGGAACCCGCCACGTCGCCGAGGCAGATGTCGCCGTTCGAATCGGACCACCGCCGGCTCGGCAGAGCTACCTCGACATTGATGCGATCGTCGATGCCGCGCTGCGCACCGGCGCTCAGGGTGTCCATCCGGGTTACGGATTCCTCTCGGAGAATGCCGAGTTCGCGGCCGCCCTGGCCAGGGCCGGATTGGTCTTCATCGGCCCACCCGTGGGGGCCATTGCCACCATGGGCGACAAGATCGCCGCCAAGACCGCAGTGTCGGCATGCGGCGTTCCGGTTGTGCCCGGAATCGCTGAGCCGGGGTTGTCGGATAGCGATCTGATCGCCGCGGCAGCCGAGATTGGTTATCCGGTTCTGGTGAAACCATCGGCGGGCGGTGGCGGTAAGGGTATGCGCCGGGTCGATGACTCTGCAGATCTGCCGGCGGCATTGTCGTCCGCACGACGCGAGGCCGGGACGGCGTTCGGTGACGACACCCTGTTCCTGGAGCGATTCGTATTGCGCCCCAGGCATATTGAGGTCCAGGTGCTCGCCGACACCCACGGCACCGTGCTGCATCTCGGCGAGCGGGAGTGCAGTCTGCAACGCCGCCACCAGAAAGTCATCGAGGAGGCGCCCTCGCCCCTGCTGGATGCCGCCACTCGGGCCCGGATCGGCGCGGCCGCCTGCGACACTGCCCGCAGCGTCGACTACGTCGGCGCCGGGACGGTCGAGTTCATCGTGTCGGCCGATGCGCCCGACGAGTTCTTCTTCATGGAGATGAACACCCGGCTGCAGGTTGAGCATCCGGTCACCGAGATGGTCACCGGGTGGGACCTTGTCGAGTGGCAGATCCGCATTGCGGCGGGGGAGCGGCTACACCACGTGCAGAGCGACATCGTGGCGCACGGGCATGCCATCGAGGCACGGGTGTACGCCGAGGACCCCGCAGCCGGATTCCTGCCGACCGGTGGCCCGGTGCTGGCGCTCACCGAACCCCACGGTGCGGGCATCCGGGTGGACTCCGGACTGTCCGCTGGGATGACGGTGGGCAGCGACTATGACCCGATGCTGTCCAAAGTGATTGCCCACGGTGCTGATCGACTCAGCGCGCTGCGGACACTCGATCGCGCACTGGCCGACACTGCGGTTCTGGGCGTGGGAACCAATATCGACTTTCTGCGGTTCGTGCTCTCCGACTCTGACGTCATCGCGGGTCGGCTCGACACCGGACTGCTCGAACGACTGGAGTTCTCCCCGTCTGATTACGATACCGATGACGAGGCTGTCATTGCGGCGGCGGTATACCGCTGGCTGCAACGCTGGCCGAGTGGCGCTGCCGACCCGTGGGATGTGCCCTCCGGGTGGCGCCTCGGCGACCCGGCGGCGACTGCGATCCGGCTTCGGTACCGACACCGTGTCGAGCACGTGCGTATCACCGGAAGTCCGGGTCGGGCCCACGTTCGTCTGGGCGAGGGCCCAAGCCGGTCTTTGACTGCGGAGTCGGCCGACGGCGCGCTCTGGCTCACCATCGACGGAATCCGGCATCGTTATCTCGTCGCCGGCATCGCAGCTGAGATCTGGATAGCCGGTGATGGCCGGACGCGGATGCTCGAAGAGCTTCTCGCCGAGCCGGTGCGTCCTGATGACGAGCACAGTGGCGACGCGGAGTTGATCAGTCCCATGCCGGGATCGGTTGTGGCCGTGGGTGTTGGCGACGGCGATCAGATTG
>CALQLM010000327.1 GCA_943331415.1 Bifidobacterium breve | reverse complement strand
GGCCCGTGCCACCCGCGACCGGATGGTGCCCAGCGGACACCCGGAGACCTCGGCCGCCTCCGCGTAGGACAGTCCCAACACCTGCGTGAGGACCAACGCGTCGCGACGGTTGGGCTCCAGACCATCCAGCAGCATCCTGATCTCGACGACGTCCTCGAAGCGCGCCGCGGCAGGGGAGGCGCTGAGTAGTCCCTCCAGGTCGATCTGGCTGGTCGTTCGGGGCCGGGCCTGGTTGCGGCGGATCTGGTCGACGACGACGCGGCGGGCGATCGACAGCAGCCAGGTACGCGCTGAGGACCGGCCGGCGAAGCGGGGCAGCGCGCCGATCACCCGCAGGTAGGTCTCCTGGGTGAGGTCATCGGCGCTACCGGGATCGGCCAGAAAAGCCACGGTTCGCCAGACGTCACGCTCGGTGGCCCTGATGAACTCATCGAGAGCCGCACGATCGCCACGCCCAGCGGCCAGTGCCAGCTCGGTCAACGGATCGGCATCGGTCACGGGACGATACTTTAGGTGATAGATGTCCCACCGGACGCAGGTGACGTGGCCGGGATCGCCGGGAACTTTGTGTGGGTGCGGGCCGACTGTGGAGGTGAGCAGTCTGCGTGCACCGAGGAGGATGATGACCACGACCGTCGACGAAGGCACGGGCGCTCCGCCGCTGCGCCGCGTCGAACTCGACGTGTCGGGCATGACCTGCGGGGCGTGCGCGTCCAGGATCCAGACCCGTCTGAACAAACTCGACGGTGTCCTGGCATCGGTGAACTACGCCACCCGGGTGGCCACGATCGACGCGCCGAGTGCCGTGGCCTCCGACGAGTTGTGCGATGTGGTGGCGCGGGCGGGCTATCAGGCCGCGGTGCGTACACCCGGCGCCGACGAGCGTCCCGATCCCGATGACGCAGTGGCGCGGTCGCTGCTGATTCGTCTGGCGGTGGCGGCTGTCCTGTTCGTACCGCTATCGCACCTGTCGGTGATGTTCGCGGTACTGCCCTCGACACGATTCCCGGCGTGGCAGTGGGTTCTGACCGCACTGGCGCTGCCGATCGTCACCTGGGCGGCGTGGCCGTTCCATCGGGTGGCGTTGCGGAACGCACGCCATGGCATGGCGTCCATGGAAACCCTGATATCGGTCGGGATCACCGCGGCCACGCTGTGGTCGCTGTTCACCATCTTCTCTGCGCACCCGCAGCGTCTGACCACAGGTGTGTGGCAGGCGCTGATGGGCAGCGACGCAATCTACCTGGAGGTGGCCGCCGGGGTCACGGTGTTCGTGCTGGCTGGTCGGTACTTCGAAGCGCGCGCCAAATCAAAGGCCGGCAGCGCATTGCGAGCGCTGGCGGCGCTGAGCGCCAAGAATGTGACGGTGCTCCACGCCGACGGCACCGAAATGGTCATTCCTGCAGAGCAACTCAACGAGCAGCAGCGTTTCGTGGTCCGGCCCGGGGAGACCATCGCCGCGGACGGGTGGGTGGTCGAGGGCAGTGCTGCTGTCGAGATGAGTGCGATGACGGGTGAGTCCAAACCAGTCGGGGTGCAACCCGGCGCCAGCGTGGTGGGGGGAACCATCGTGCTCGACGGGCGCCTGATCGTGGAGGCGGCGGCCGTCGGTTCCGATACCCACTTCGCGGGGATGGTGCGTCTCGTCGAGGAGGCCCAGTCGCAAAAGGCCGATGCCCAGCGCCTGGCCGACCGGATCTCCGGGGTATTCGTGCCGGCGGTGTTCGTGATCGCAGCACTGACCGCCGCCGGGTGGCTACTGGCGGGCGGCGGGGCGGAGAGGGCTTTCTCGGCCGCGCTGGCCGTGCTGGTGATCGCGTGCCCCTGCGCGCTCGGCCTGGCGACGCCGACGGCGATGATGGTGGCTTCCGGACGTGGTGCGCAACTGGGCATCTTCCTAAAGGGGTACCGCGCTCTGGAGGCCATTCGCAGTGTCGACACCGTCGTATTCGACAAGACCGGCACGTTGACCACCGGGCATCTGGCCGTCACCGCGGTAACCGTTGCCGACGGTTGGCAGTCCGAGCAGGTCCTCGCACTGGCGGCGGCCGTGGAATCCGGCTCCGAACATGCCATCGCGACCGCGATCCTGGCGGCAACCGGTGAACGTACGCCCGTCGAGGACTTTCAGGCTGTGCCGGGTCGCGGAGTCACCGGCACGGTCGGCGCGCGCCGGGTGGCCGTCGGCCGACCGCTGTGGATCGGGCGTGACCGGACCGTCCCCGAGGCGGTGGAGGCCGCGCGCCGCGCCGCCGAGGCACTGGGACAGACCGCCGTGCTGGTATCGGTGGACGATGCGGTGTGCGGCGCGATCGCCGTAGCTGATGCGGTCAAGGCCACCGCGGCCGATGCCGTCGCTGCACTGCATCAGCGGGGTCTGCGCACGGTGCTGCTCACCGGTGATAACGCCACGGCCGCCGCCGAGGTGGCTGCTCAGGTCGGTATTGACGATGTCATCGCCGAGGTGCTGCCCGAGGGCAAGGTGGATGTCATCGAGCAGTTGCGGGACAGGGGCCGGGTGGTCGCGATGGTCGGTGACGGGATCAACGACGGCCCCGCCCTGGTGTCGGCCGATCTCGGCCTGGCGATCGGCCGGGGCACCGATGTGGCGATCGCTGCGGCCGATGTGATCCTGGTGCGCGATGATCTGCGGTCGGTGCCGCAGGCTCTCGATCTGGCCACGGCGACGATGCGCACCATCCGGGTGAATCTGGCGTGGGCGTTCGGTTACAACGTGGCAGCGATCCCGATCGCCGCGGCCGGGTTGCTCAACCCGTTGATTGCCGGTGCGGCGATGGCTTTCTCATCGTTCTTCGTGGTCTCCAATAGCCTGCGGTTGCGAAATTTCGGCCGCGATATCTCCGCACCGAAAGGGTAATACCGCCGTGTCTCAAACATTTTCCGTTGCCGGGTTGAGCTGTCAGAGTTGCGTCAACCATGTCACCGAAGCGCTCAGTGCGCTTCCCGGTGTCGAGGGTGTGCGCATCGACCTTGATCCCAACGGCGCCTCAGCGGTCTACGTGGAGGCATCCCGATCGCTGACCGACGATGAGGTTCAGGAAGCCCTGACTGAGGAAGGCAACTACTCGCTGGTGCGCTGACGGGCCAGTTCGCGGAGCATGTTGTTATAGGCATCCATATCGTCGTCGTATCCAGCGTCAGAGTGGCGGTCTGAGCGGGTTGAGGTACGCCGGTCCTGACGTGCCCACTGGGTGACCAGTGCGACGACCACCAGGACCAGAGGCACTTCGCTCGCGCCCCAGGCGATTGC
>CALQLM010000326.1 GCA_943331415.1 Bifidobacterium breve | reverse complement strand
TCTCGTGTGCGATCGGTCTAATGGTGACCGTTGGACCCGTTGGACCCGTTGCCGTTTGAACCCGACTTGTGGTCCTGGTACTCCTTCAGCGCGGTCAGCGCCCGCTGCTCGGAGGCGTGCGTATCCTCATTCAGCGCGGCGTCCTCAGATGCCGGATCGGCCGTCAGGAACGGTCCGCGGCCCGGCTGGCCCCCGGAGCCCAGCTTGTTCATCCGCTTGGGCAGTGCAGCACCCTGATACTCCAGCGGAAGCGGGTGGCCATGGTCATCGACCGGCCCCAGCGGCTGGTGCAACTCGATGTAGGCGCCGTGCGGCAGACGCTTGATGATGCCGGTTTCGATGCCGTGCGCGAGCACGTCACGATCGCTGCGTTGCAGGCCGACCGCCCACCGGTAGGTGATGAAGAACACCAGCGGCGGCAACACCAGCATCCCGATGCGGCCGATCCACGTCGTCGCGTTCAACGAGACATGGAACGTGTAGGCGATGATGTCGTTCATCGCGCTGAACGTCAGCACCATGTAGAACGCGATCGCCATGGCCCCGATCCCGGTACGAACCGGGACGTCGCGGGGCCGCTGCAGCAGGTTGTGATGGGCGTCGTCGCCGGTGAACCGCCGCTCCAGGAACGGGTAGATGATCAGCAGCAGGAAGATGACGCCCATCAGCACCGCCACCCACACGGCGGCCGGGATGGTGTGGTTGCCGAAGTAGATCTCCCACGGCGGGAAGAGGCGGATGAGGCCGTCGGTCCACATCATGTAGAAGTCAGGCTGCGAGCCGGCTGACACCTGAGACGGTTTGTAGGGGCCTAGTTGCCAGATCGGGTTGATCTGCAGGATGCCACCCATGATGCCGAGGATGCCGACGACGATCGCGAAGAATGCGCCCGACTTGACCGCGAACACCGGCATCACCCGCACGCCGACGACGTTGGTCTCGGTGCGGCCCGGGCCGGGGAACTGGGTGTGCTTCTGGAACCACACCAGCGCCAGGTGCATACCGATCAATGCCAGCATGATTCCGGGGAACAGCAGGATGTGGATGGCATACAGCCGCGGGATGATGATGTCGCCGGGGAAGTCTCCACCGAACAGCGCCCAGTGCATCCAGGTGCCGATCAGGGGGATGCCCAGGGAGATCGACGACAAAGCGGCGCGGATGCCGGTTCCGGACAGCAGGTCGTCGGGCAGCGAGTACCCGAAGAATCCTTCGAACATGGCCAGGATGAGCAGCAGTGAGCCGATCACCCAGTTCGCCTCGCGAGGACGACGGAACGCGCCGGTGAAGAAGATGCGGGCCAGGTGCACCCTGATCGATGCGGCGAACAGCAGTGCAGCCCAGTGGTGGACCTGGCGGACGAACAATCCGCCGCGAACTTCGAAGCTGATGTTCAGTGCTGTTTCGTAAGCCCGCGACATCTGGATACCGCGTAGCGGCTGGTAGACGCCGTTATAGGTGACCTCCGCCATCGACGGGTCGAAGAACAGCGTCAGATACACGCCCGTGAGCAGCAAGACGATGAAGCTGTACATGGCGACTTCACCCAGCAGGAACGACCAGTGGGTGGGGAACACCTTGTTCAGCTGCCGCCGAAGCGCACCCGAGGGGTGATATCGCGAATCGATATTGTCGGCAGCTGTCTCGATACGGTCAGCAACGCTTGTACTCATGATCTGCGCTCCCAGAATGCCGGTCCCACGGGTTCGATGTAGTCGCCGTTGGCGACGAGATATCCGTCTTTATCGATGGTAATCGGCAACTGCGCCAGAGCGCGCGCAGCAGGTCCGAAGATGGGCCGTGCGAAGTGCAGCGCGTCGAACTGTGATTGGTGGCACGGGCACAGGATTCGGTACGTCTGCTGTTCGTACAGCGAAGACGGGCAGCCGAGGTGCGAGCAGACCTTCGTGTAGGCGAATAACTCACCGAAGTTGAAGCTCTCCTGGCCCTGCCTCTTGACCACTCGGGCCATGTCGACCGGCTTGATGCGGATCAGCATGACGGGGTTGCGCACACCCATGGCTATTGCGCCGAGACGTTCGTGCGACTCCACGGTGGTGCCGTCGCCGTCGGACTCACGCCAGGGGAATACCGTTTCCATACCGCCGGCATCGATGTCTTCCGGCCGCATTTTCACGAACGGGGATTCACCCGGCCTGCCGGTGGCGCGCCCGAGGAAGATCGTCTCGCCCTTGAACCTGGGCGTCCAGTCCGAGGTCCACAGCACGGCCTTGAGGCCATCAGCGGTGGGTACGACCGGCTTCCAGGGATTCTTGATCAGGCCGCCGACGCCGGCGATCAGTGTGCCCACGCCGAAGGCGCCCAGTCCGATACCGAGTGACATCCCGATCAGCTTGCGGCGCTTGATGGTTGACCCCTCGAAGGCGCCGACGAGGTTAGCCGCCGCAGTCTTGCGATCCAGTTCGGAGGACTGGCCGTCGTGACGATCCTGGATCGAGATCTCTTCAGGGATGAACCGCTTCTGGTACAGCACCGCGCCGATCCCGATCGCCAGGATCGACAGCCCGAAGGTCACGCCGTACACCGGCGTGGCCATCGTGTAGAGGAAGTTGCCCTCGACGCCGTAGGGCTTGTACTCCCACGGCCAGAAGAGGAAAGCCAGCAGCAGGAGCAGGCCCATGATGCCGCCGAACAGCAGCCAGGAGGCAACCAGGCGCTCCGCGCGCTTCTCGGCGCGGGTGCCCTCGACCGGCCAGCGCGGCTCCTTCAGGACGGTCTCGACGCCGTCGATTCGCCCACCAAGGGTGACCAGTTCTTCGGTGGACATTGCCGCCAACTGTTCGTCGGTCGGCTTATCTCCCGTGTACTCGCTCACGACCGCGCCCCGATCCACAGTGCCGCCGCAATGGCAGCCACGATTCCGATGATGAAGATCGCCATGCCCTCAGGCGCGGGCCCGAAACCGCCCAGACCGTACCCGCCGGGGTTGAGAGTCTCGCTCGACGAGCGGACGTAGGCGATGATGTCGGCCTTCTCCTCCGGCCCGAGTTGCCGTTCGGAGAATTTCGGCATGTTCTGCGGACCGGTCAGCATTGCCGTGTAGATCTGAGCAGGCGTGGCCAGATCCAGGCTGGGCGCGTACTTGCCCGAGGACAGCGCGCCACCGCGGCCGGTGAAGTTGTGGCACGACGCGCAGTTCAGCCGAAAGAGATCTCCGCCGCGGGCCACGTCGCTACCCATCAGCGATTGGTCGGCAATCTGGCCGTTGGCATCGCGCGGGACCATCGGACCGCCGCCGAGGCTCTGCACATAGG